>JAUQPV010000268.1 GCA_030550225.1 Acidobacteriota bacterium
GGCGTCTTCCGGCCGGTGAGTGGACGGTCCTCGGTCGGCATACGAGCGACGTCGAGGCCCTGGTCGTGAGCCCCGAGACGGGTCTCGTATTCAGCGGGGGACGGGACCGGGTCGTCATGGTCTGGTCGATTCGGGGCGAGACGTCCGGGGAGCGCTGGGAGGGCCATACGGGTCCCGTCGTCGGCCTGGCCGTCTCGCCGGACCGTCGCTGGCTCGCCTCGGCCGGGGAGGACGGGACCGTCCTCGTCTGGTCGGTCCCTGACGGCCAGCGCCAGACGGTCTATGCCGGTCACGGCCGTCCGGTTCGGACTGTCGCCTTTGTGACCAATGAGGTCGTCGCCTCGGGCGATACGGGCAGTATGCTCCATGTCTGGCGGCGGGCCGACGGTCGGCTTCTTTGGAAGGAGGCCGCCCACCGGGGATGGGTCACGCAGGTCGCGGCCTGCGTCGCTGAACCGTCCGGTTCGGTCCAAGTCGTAAGCAGTGGGACGGACCGATGGGTCCGGCTCTGGCGGTGGGACGGGGAGCGGCTCACGCTCGTCGATGAACGGCGGGAACACGCCCAGGCCGTCCTCGCCCTGGCCTTCTCGGACCGGTGCGAATTGGCCAGCGGCGGCATGGACGGATGGATTCGGGTGTGGACGATCGAACAGACCACAGGCCCCAGACCATAGACGATAAACTTTAGACCTGTTTCCGAACATGAGTTACCCGTTAGGAGACGGGGCCTCTTGAATGACTTCGTCAGGTCCATGGTCTGGGGTCCTTCCCTACCGGAAGAAGACGAGAGTCACCAAGATCCAAAGGGGAAACAAGAAGGGGACGGACCACCGCAGGTAGCCCAGGAACGAGGGCATGCGGATGCGTTGCTCCTCGGCGATGGAACGGACCATGAAGTTGGGGGCGTTGCCGATGTAAGTGTTGGCGCCCATGAAGACGGCACCGCACGAGATGGCCCGGAGCAGGAACTCCCCCTGCGGAATGCGAGTCAGCTCGGCCAGATTCATCGGGTCCGTATGCAGGAGACCGCTGGCTAAGCTCGCAAAGGTCAGGTACGTCGGGGCGTTGTCTAAGAAACCCGACAGGATGCCCGCCATCCAGAAGAACTGCCAGGGGTGGACGACGCCCAGACGGTCACCCCAGTGAGCCAGGATTTGCAGGACCGGTATCATCGTGGCGAAGATGCCCCCGAAGACGACGGCGACCTCGACGGGAGGGTGGAACGTGAAGTGGTTGTGTTCATAGATCCGCCGGGGCGTCGTCCACCAGGCCAAGAGGGCGAGGCCCGCCATGAGGGCGGTCTGGACAAGCTTCTGTCGGATGTCGGACCACCCGGCGACCTTTCCCATATATCCGACCAGCAGGATGGTCCCCATCACACCCATCAGGTAGACGAAGTTGTGGCGGCCCTCGATGGCGATCGGCCGCTCGGCCCGCTCGATTTCCTCCAGCAAGGCACGACGGTCCTCGGCTTCTTCCCGGTTCAACCAGTACTGGTCCAGGAGGTTGTACACGAGCAGGAGCAGGCCGTTGACGAGGGCCCATTCGGCGAAGAGGCGAAACGTCCAATGGAAAGGTACGCCCCGCAGGAACCCCAGGAAAAGGGGCGGGTCTCCCAAAGGCGTCAGGAGGCCCCCACAGTTGGACACGATGAAGATCAAGAAGATGACCGTATGGACTTTATGGCGGCGGAGACGGTTCGCCCGCAGGAGGGGCCGGATCAAGACCATCGAGGCGCCCGTCGTGCCGATGAAGCTGGCCGCCACGGCCCCGATGCCCAGCAGGACGGTGTTCATCATTGGCGTCCCGGCCAGGGTCCCCCGGACGTAAATTCCGCCGGAGATAACGAACAAGGCCGTCAGGAGGGTGACGAAGGCGAGGTAATCGACGGCCGTATGGAGGACCAGCTCCGAGCCTTCCGGTACGAAGCTGAGCAGGTACGCCAGGGTCGGCGCCCCCAGGGCCAGGCTGATCCACGCCTTGTTGCGGTTCGATTCCCACCAGTGGGGGAAGGCCAGGGGCAAGACGGCGATAGCCCCCAACATCAAGACAAAGGGCATACTGACGGTGATGCCCATCGGCAGGGAGAGACTCTCCCAGTACAGGTCCCCCGGCCCAGAAGCGGGCGGCGTCAAAAGCCCCCAGACGTTTTGCACGCTCATCCCCCCATCCATCGGGTGCCTCTCCACCGGACTGATTTCACGAGGGAGGCAAGATACAGGATGCAGGATGTGGGATGCAAGATGCGGGAAAGTCGGCAGGTCGGCAGGTGGGCAGGTGGGCAGGTCGGAAGGTCGGCAGATGGGAGGAGCGCAGGCCTCTGGCCTGTGGGCGCGCAGGCGTCCCGCCTGCCAGAACGCGGGTCCCCGCCCCCAGAACACCGGCCGTCATGCCGGTGCCCTCCTGTCCTGGCGCCGTCAGTCCTGGTAGCGTCCATCCCATCGGAACGCCGGGAGTTATCCCGGCGTTATCCTTAGAGAACCGCCAGTGATGGCGGTGTCATCCTCGAAGAAAGGGATACGCACTCAGGTCCGAGTCCTGGCTCTCCGAGACCTGGCACCTGAGACCTGAGCCCCTGGCTTGGCCGTTTGATCGGAGTCCCGACGGGTTTTATACTTACTATGCGAACCCTCCCTGTTGCGGAAGTGGCGGAATGGCAGACGCGTTGGACTCAGGATCCAATGGGGGCAACCCCGTGGGGGTTCAAGTCCCCCCTTCCGCACCAATGAGGCAGGATGACGCTGACTTTTGAACCCCAGCCGCGTGTGCGGCTCGTCCGAGCCTTCCCCCGCCCTTTTGAGAGCGTCCTCACCAGTGCTCGGACTTGCTATTCGGGTCGGGGCGTCGTCCTGGAGAGCCCCCTCGATGAAAAAGACCGCCGATTGGCCCAGAGCCTCTACGAGGCCGGCCACCACACGACTTTTCAGCACGCCTACTTCCAGTTTGCCCTCGAGAACGTTTCCCGCCTCCTGGCCTGGTCGTTCCTGCACAGTCACCCCTTTTACAACAGCGAGCAGGTCAGTCAGCGCTACGTGGCCGTCCGGCGGGAGAACTTCCTGATTCCGCCCCTGACGGGCCCCTTGCGGGAACACTATGTCACGACCGTCGAGGGCCTGATGGCCGCTTATGAGCGTCTGACGGACCTCCTCCGGCCCGTCGCCGAGGCCGCCTACTACCGACGCTTCCCAGGCCGACGCCATCGGCCCGAAAAGTACGGGAAGGCCGTCCAGAAAAAGGCCCAGGAGGTCGCCCGCTACGTCTTACCCCTGGCGACGACGACATACTTATATCACACCGTCAGTGCCCTGACGCTCCTCCGCTACTGGAAGACCTGCCGGGCCGGGGACGTTCCCACCGAGCAGGCGCTCGTCGCTGACCAGATGGTCCGGGCCGTCCTCGAATACGACCCCCACTATGAGTGGGTCCTCGAGGCGCCGATGGAGCCGTCCGCCCTGAGTCCCTGGCCCATCGAGGGGCGGACCTGGCCGCCGTCGCCCGAGGTCCGGGCCTTTGTCCGGGAATTCGACACCGCCCTTGGCGGCCGCATCAGCCGTCTGGTCGCCACCGTCCCCGACGCCGAGGCCGTCCTGGCCGCCGCCGTCCGGTCCGTCCTGGGGCTTCCGGCTTCGGCCTTGAGCGACGACGAGGCCATCGCCCTTGTCCTCGACCCGGCCCGCAATCCGGCCCTCGGCGAGTCCCTCAACGTGACGACCCACCTGAAGCTGACCCGGGCCCTCTATCACGTGCAGTATACTTTCCAAAAGAAGCTCAGCCACACGGCCGACGCCCAGGACCAACGGCACCGC
>JAUQPV010000269.1 GCA_030550225.1 Acidobacteriota bacterium
CGGATTCCAGGCCCGGACGAAGCTGATCGTCTTCATGGTCCACTCGCCCCCGCTGACGGAGGCCGAGCGGGCCGAGGTCGAACGCCTCCTGCAAAGGGGGGAGTTTCCGTAGGGATCCTCGGTGTTGGGTGCACCGATACCCTGAGCAGGTAGGCCGATAGGCCGGTAGATGGCTGAGTCGTCGGATTCCTGAACTCCCGAATTCCCGAATGGCCGAGTCGCCCTGTGCGGAGTTCCCCGATTTACTCGGTGTTGGGATGGTTCTTGCTGGCCCTGGCCGTCCGGGGGGCCTTCCTGACGAGCCATCGGGACCGAGACTGGCCGTACAGTATTTTTTACTATGTCGACAGCATGGCCTACTACCGGTACGCCGAGGGCTTGGCCCGTGGCGCGCTGGCCGACGCTGAGGTTCTTTACCACCCACCGTTGACGGGTTGGTTCACATGGCTTCAATTCCGCCTTTGGGGCCTTCCGCCGGCCCCGGGATGGCGTTATAAACTGGGGTTTGCAGTCGTCAACGCCCTTACCGTGGCCCTCGCGTACGTCTATCTCCGACGGTGGAACTTTCCCGGCCTCGCTCCTTGGGTCGCCCTCTGGCTGACCTTTTCCTTCGCCATGCTGGAGGTGTCTTCGACGCCGAACGCCGAAACGCTATACATGCTGGGACTCCTGCTGACGTTGGGCGCCCTCATGGAGGGACATGCCCGACCCGGCTTGGCGTGGGGCCTGCTGGCTGGCGTCATCGGTGGGGTGACCAGCTTGGCCCGGGCCGAGCATCTCAGCCTATTCGCCCTGTTGAGCGCCTATCTGACGTTCCGAGGCCGGACCCAGTGGTTCCGGGACCGGAGCCTTTGGCTGGCCGGTCTGGTCTTGGGCCTCTTGGCCGTACTGGTTCCGTGGACCCTCTACACGGCGACGGTCCTGCGCCGGATCAACGGCCAGTTACGGTCGATGGGGGTATCGCCTATCCGGTCCTGGGCCCTCATCACTCAGTACGACGCCTTCAACTTTGCGCTGGCCAATCATCCCCAGGCCGACGGGGGCTTTGATCCCGCCTTGGTCCCGACGGCCGCCCGTACAGGCCGGCTGTCCCTGACTGACCCCGTGGCCCGGCTTTACTACGACGCCGGGTACCGCCTGGGCTGGCAGTGGATTCGGCAGGAACCAGCGCGGTTTGGCCGTCTCGTCCTGCGGAAGGTCGACCGCTGGCTCCGCGGGCTTTCTCTCGGATGGGGCGTCAGCGACTGGCCTGGCGGTCTGACGGGTGTCCGCTACGCGGCGGATGCCTTCGTCCCAGACCGGCGGTGGCTTCAGTGGCCCCTCCTGGTCGCCTTAGGAGTGGGGCTGATCGTCGGACTCCGGCGTTTTTCGCCTCTGGGAGTCCTGCTGGTCTTCGTCGTCCTGCATCGGCTCGTCGTCACGGCGCTCTTCTTCGGGTATACCCGAAACATGATCGTCATCTATCCGGTCGTCGTCGTCCTGAGCCTCTGGGGGGTGACGGCCTTGGGACGGCCCCTCGGGAAGACATTCCGACTTTCGGTCTCGCCTCGATGGGTTCGACTCGGATTCGTGGTCCTCCTGGGCGTCTTTACAGCCCATGCCCTCCTGCACGTAGGTGCCCTCCGGAATTACATGGCCTCGGGACCGGCCGACGAACGGGGTAAGATTATTCAAGACGCGACCATTCGCCTCTGGCCGGCCCCCGATGCTCGACCATGAGGATGGGGCCATCGGTCGGCTATCCATGTCCCGGAGTGGGAAAGTGCGCTCCCGTCCAGCATTGGCTATCGTAGAACGACTGTATGCCGATATCGACGGCTATCGTCTGTCCCATCTCGGCCGACGGCGAAGGGCGACTCGCGAGAGGGCCTTGACCTACGGTGAAGTCCTGCTGGCCCCGTTCTTGGCCATCTTGAGGGAAGCGAATCCCCGACGCAGCGAGGTCTTCTACGATTTGGGCTCGGGGACAGGAAAGGCCGTCCTGATGGCGGCGACTGCCTTTAACTTTGCGCGGGTCGTCGGGATCGAGGTCCTGCCTGAACTTCATCAGGTCGCCGAACGGGTCTTGGCCCTACTGCCCTATGCCCTTTAAGGGCCGTCACACGTGGACCGTCAGGGTGGCGCCGGCCCGAGGGCCTGAGGCCTCGATCCACGCGCGCCAACCCCGGACGTCCCCTTCTTCCGGGAGGCCCTGCACCCGTAGGAACGACCGTAACTGCTCGACGAGCTGATGACCCTTCGTCCGACCGTGCTCCCGGAGGCGACGCCGGACCGACACCCGCTCGAAGTCCAGGGCTTCCAGGCCAAAAGTCGTATCCGGCCATACGACGACGATGGGGAGCCGTAGGGGCGGCGTCGTCGGACTCGACTGGGCCAGCTCGTTGAGGACTTCCGCTACCTCGACGTCGTTGCGGATGATCTCGTTGACCATGATCTCGGTCCCCCGGCCGGCGATGTCCGTGATTCGGGGCGGTCGGGGACCGTCCCATGGGGGCGTCTCCCGCGGTGAGGCATTGACGACGAGGATCAATTCGGGCCGACAGATTTCACGCCGGGCCGCCAGAAACGGGGCGCTCAGGGGCGTGACGTCCCGGAGGCCGCCGTCGACCAAGAGATGGCCCCCGACCTCGACGGGCGAGAACATCGTCGGCATCGACGCCGAGGCCAGGACGAAGTCCACGACGTGGTCCGGGATCGAGCCAGGCCGGCCCCGTTCGAGGGTCAGGGCCAGGGTCCCCTTGTATCGTTCTTGACCGACCCGGACGAACCGCTCGTCGTTACTGACGAGGTAGTACCGGCCGTCCGTCAGGGACGTGACACCGACGGCCCAGATACACCCGTGGCGGGCCGAATCGGCCAGCCGGTCCCAGGAGACCGACGCCTCGATGAGCTTCCGGAGGGGTGCCGCATCGTGGAGGCTCGGACGCTTCAAAAGTTTGGGCAGGGCCAGCAGGAGGCGGATCTTGTTTAGGAGGCCCTCCGTATTTCGGGGGATGCAACTCGTGTAGACCTGGTCGTTGCGCTCGATGCCGTCCCACACGACCCGGAGCGCTCGGACGCCCGCCGAGAAGTCCGGATACTGGGCCAGACAGGTCGCGTTCAAGGCCCCGACGGACACGCCCGTGAAGAAACAGAACCGGAGGTCCAGCCGGGCCTCGTCCAGGGCTTCCAGGAAGCCGACCTGGAACTCCCCCTTGGCACCGCCGCCGCTGAGGACGAGCGCCACCGAAATGGGCATGGCGATGGATCCATCTACGGCGAATGGGAATTCACGCTACGCCGTTCGCCATCATTTTGATTTCAAGGTCGCGCCCCGAGAGGGCCGTTCAGAGGCCGTAGTAGTAGCCGGGGCCTTGCGGGCGCTCCGGGCGCAAGTCGGCCGGACGCAGACGGTCCGCCGGCCGAATCGGGCCTGATAGGGTGCACCGCAGGCCGGACACGCCTTTCGGACGATCGTCCCGGAGAACGTGAAGCTACAAGCCGGATACCGATTACAGCCATAGAACAGCCGACGACGCTTGGCGGACGAGGCGTTGGCTTTTCGGGCGAAACGGGCGACCATCTCGCCGGGACAGCCCTCAGCCAAGCACGGGACGTCGGCATAGAGAGGCGCCGTTGCCTTGCAATCCGGCTCGGTACACCGGTAGTAGTACCCGTAAGGGCCTGACCGGAGGACGATGGGGGCGTGGCCGGCCGCGCACGTGCGGTCTCGCCGGATGGCCGGCCAAGACGTGCCGTGAACGGCCCGGATCTGGCAGACCGGACACTCCCATTCTTCGATTTTCGAGTCCCCCGGTCCTCC
>JAUQPV010000020.1 GCA_030550225.1 Acidobacteriota bacterium
CCGTCCGACGGATCGACTCGGCCAGCTCCTGCAGGCTCCCGTCCTCGACTTGGCGACGGGGCTGGAGGGGATTCGGGTCGATCCGGTCGACCTCGATCTCCTGGACGACCTGGGCCGGGACGCCTGTCTCAGGCATCAAGGCGTCCAGCCCACGACCCAGCGCGATGCGCTTCATGATTCAGCAACTCCTTGGCGAGTTCCAAATAAGCCTGGGCGCCCCGGGACCGGATGTCGTATAGGAAGATGGGCCGGCCGAAACTGGGCGCCTCGGCTAATCGGACGTTGCGGGGGATGACGGTCTTCATGACGCGGTCGGGGAAGTGGGTCGTCAACTCTTGGCGGACCTGATACGCCAGGTTGGTGCGCTCATCGTACATCGTGAGGACGATGGCATGGAGCTCCAACTCGGGGTTGTAGGCCCGGTGGATCCGGTCCATGGCCCGCAGGAGGGTCGCCAGGCCCTCCAGGGCAAAGTACTCGCACTGGATCGGGACGACCAAATAACGGGCGGCAGTCATCGCATTGATCGTAAGGACGCCCAAGGACGGCGGGGTATCGATCCAGATGAAGTCAAAGCGGGGGATGAGACCCTGGAGGGCTCGCTGGAGGCAGTACGGCCAGTCTTCGACCTGCGGAAGTTCCAGGGTGATGCCGTACAAGTCCGGATGGGCCGGCAGGAGCCAGAGGTTCTCGACCTCCGTCGGCACGCAGGCCTCCACGGCGGACTGCTCACCGATAAGGACCCGGTACGCATTCCGGGGTAGGTCCTGCGGCACGCCCAAATGACTGGTGGCATTGGCCTGAGGGTCGACGTCGACGACGAGGACCCGCCGGCCGGCGATGGCCATCGCCGTCGCCACGTTCACGACGGTCGTGGTCTTCCCGACGCCGCCCTTCTGGTTGGCCACGACGTAGCGAATGCACGGCACCCGACCGATCCCTCGCGCAGGTCCTGGGTGTTCGGTGTTAGGTCCTGGGTGTCGGGTGTTGGGTTCTTGAAAAAAGACCGAACACCCAGCACCCAACACCTAACACCCAGGCACCGACACTGAAGAACTGTCACTCGGTGACCGTCACCGACTGGGCCCATTCAGGGAGGAACAAGATGCGCTGACAATTCTCACAGACGACCAAGTCCTCCATCATCAGCAGGGACTGATACAACCGAGGGCGAAGTTGCACGTGGCACGCCCCGCACACCTGATCCCGGACTTCCGCCAAGGCCATCCCACCCCGATTTTGGGCGATGCGCTCGTACATCTGAAGGAGTGTCCGGGGAAGCCGCTGGGCAAAAGCGTCCCGCTCGGCCCGAAGCCGCTGGACCTGGGCCTCCAGGTCTCGTTGTTCCTGCTGGACTTGAGCGACCTGGCGGTCCAGGTCCCGGAGCTGGGCCTGAGCTTCCGCTTCCAGGGCCTTCCAGGCTTGAAAGGCCTTGTCTTCCCTCTCCATCCACTCGAGGAGCTCGTCCTCCATCTGCCGGATCCGGTGGCGGACGTCCTCGATCTTCAAGAGCGTCTCGGTATACTCCCGATTGCTCTTGGCCTGCCGGGCCGCACTCTGGAGATGCTCGATCTGCTGTTCGAGTTTGGCGACCTGGAGTTCCTTTTCCTCCCGCTTCTGGCGGGTCGTCCGCCAGGCCTGGTGGGCCTCTTCTAATTTTTGCTGAATCTGCTGACGGAGGGCCTGAAGCGCCTGAAGCCGCAGGGGATACGCCTCGAGGCGCTGAACCTGCTCAGCGAGTTGACAGTCCCACTGATAGAGTTGAATCAGCCATTGAAGCTGTTCGGCTGTCGTCATCCCTCACCAGCTTCCGTGGATCGGTAGGATAAAAGTCTGGTGCGCCCGCCAGGACTCGAACCCGGAACCTCCCGGTTATGAGCCGGTGGCTCTCCCTGTTGAGCTACGGGCGCACGTCGGAAGGTCCGGTCGGTCGACCCCAAGCCGGGATTCGGCCGGACCGTCGAGACCGCACCCTCAATAAGGTAGTTTAACGACCGCGGGAAACTTTTCAAGGCTTCCGATGCCTTATGACGGCGGGATGACGGGATGCCGGGACAGAAAAGGCGTTCGTCCGGCCGGACTCGACGGGTCGACGCCGTCACGTTCGTCACGCCCTCATCGCAGGAAGCTCTTAAGGCGGCGGGCCCGCAAGGGATGACGCAGTTTCCGAAGGGCCTTCGCCTCGATCTGACGGATGCGCTCCCGGGTGACGGCAAAGCTCTGGCCGACCTCCTCGAGGGTGCGCTCCAAGCCGTCACCGAGGCCGAAGCGCATCTTGAGGACCATCTCCTCACGGGGGGACAGCTGGCGAAGGACCCAGTCGGTCTCCTGCTGGAGGCACTGACGGAGGGCCGCCTCCTCGGGGAGGGGGATCAGACGGTCTTCCAGGAAGTCCTCCAGACGGGTATCGCCGTCGTCGCCGACGGGGGTCTCCAGGGAGACGGGCTCCTGAGTGACCTTCAGGATTTTCTGAATCTTGGAGACGGGCATCCCCAACCGTTCGGCGATTTCCGCTTGCGTCGGGTCTCGGCCCAGTTCCTGGATGAGGTCCCGGGTCGTACGGGCGATCTTATTGACCGTCTCGATCATGTGGACGGGAATCCGGATCGTGCGGGCCTGGTCGGCGATGGCCCGGGTGATGGATTGGCGGATCCACCACGTGGCGTATGTCGAGAACTTAAAGCCCCGCTTGTACTCGAACTTCTCGACGGCCTTCATAAGGCCGATGTTCCCCTCCTGGATGAGGTCCAGGAAGTGGAGGCCCCGGTTGACGTACTTCTTGGCGATGCTGACGACCAGCCGCAGGTTGGCCTCGACGAGCTCACTCTTGGCCCGTTCCATCTCCTCCCGCTCGCGGAGGATGGTCTCGTAATTCTTCCGGAGGGTCTCGTAGCTGATCCCCATCTCCCGTTCCAGGGCCCGGATTTGCTGACGGATCCGGCGGATTTCGGTCTGAACCACACCCGGATTGCCGTTGGCGCTACTCTGGCGCATGGCCTGGAGCTTGTCCAGGCGTTCCCACATCTGCTCGAACTGCTGGACCGTCTGACCGACCCGTTCGATGAACCGCTTCTGGGTTTCTTGGTTAAAGCCGATCTGGCACATCAGACGAGCGATCCGAGCGCGGGTCTGGTGGATCTGGTTTCGATACCGACGATTCTGGTCGGCATCCCCGTTCGGCTGGACACAGCGGTAGATTTCTAACATGTGATGGAACTGGCGCTCGATTTCTTCCAGGATGGGCATGACCTCGACGTAGCGTTTTTCCATATTGATGGGCTTGCCGAACTCGTCGTGGTGGTCGACCAGCTTAGCCAGGAACTTGGGGTTTTTCCGGAGCCGGGCCAGGTAGCCCAAGACTTCCCGGATCGTCACGGGCGAGGAGTACAGGGCTCGGAGCATGCGGTCGCGGTGTTGTTCGATCCGGCGGGCGATAGCGATCTCCCCCTCCCGGGTCAGGAGGGGCACGACGCCCATCTCCCGGAGGTACATCTTCACGGGGTCGGCCATGCGGGCTTCCCGGGCCTCGGCGTCTTCCTCCAGGAGTTCCTCCGGGACGCTTTGACGAAGGGGAACGTGTTCTAACTCGTCCAGGTCGGCCGGAAGCCCCAGGTCGATGATGTCATCCACGTCGAAGGTGTCCAGGGACACCAGCCAGTCCCCGACTTCCCCGACGCCGTCGTCACCCTCCTCCATAGCCATGCCCAGGAGTTCCGAGGGCAAGGCCGCCTCCGAGGGACCCCGTTTCTTCTTCCGACGACGCTTCCGGTCTGGCTCGTTCCAGTCTGGCGCAGGTCCGATGAACGACAAGACCATCCTCCTGGACGGAGAGTCCTATCGGCGCAGTGCGGGGTCAAGGAACGCCGGTTCCCGCCAGCGGGGGCCGGTCGAGGTGCCGAACTGATCGACCTTCTGACGGCCTGGTACGTCGACCCGCCGCTTCATCACCCGGCCTTTGCAGGGGGTTCGAACTAAATATATAAGCCCCCTATGGAGCCTTGGCAACCGACGTCCATTCGATACGGCCCTCCATCGGACTGGAGGGCCGGGCGTAAAATTGCTTGGGGATCCGACCCGCCCGGTAGGCCATACGGCCGGCCTCGACGGCCCAGCGCATGGCCAGGGCCATGCGGACCGGGTCTTGCGCCCGGGCGACGGCCGTATTCAAGAGGACCCCGTCACAGCCCAGCTCCATGGCGATGGCCACGTCAGAGGCCGTCCCTACACCAGCGTCCACGATGACGGGGACCCGGGCCTGCTCGACGATCAGACGAATGTTGTATGGATTTAAGATGCCCATCCCAGAGCCAATGGGGGCCCCCAGGGGCATGACGGCCGCACAGCCGATGTCTTGGAGTTTCCGGGCCACGACGGGGTCGTCCGTCGTGTAGGGCAAGACCGTGAAGCCGTCCCGGACCAGCTCCTCGGCCGCCTTCAGGAGTTCCTCGACATCGGGCCAGAGGGTCTCGTCGTCGCCGATGACCTCCAGCTTGACCCAGTCCGTCCCGAAGGCCTCCCGGGCCAATCGGGCCAGCAGGACGGCCTCCCGGGCCGTGTACGACCCCGCCGTGTTCGGAAGGATGAATAGACCCGCCGACTGGAGCAGGCTCAACAGGTCATAGGGTGACCGCTCCCGCAGGTTCACCCGCCGGACGGCGACCGTCACGACTTCGGCCCCGGCCGCTTGGATGGCCCGGAGCATGACCTCCGGGTTCGGATAGTGGGCAGACCCCAGGATGAGACGAGAGCGGAACGTGCGGTCCCCAATCCGCAGGGGGTCGTCCGATCCGAGGGCTTCTATGGACTTTTCGGTCGGTGCATTCATGAGAGGTCCGATCCGCCGGAGACAGGCTTCCGGCTTAAATATAGGTATGGCCCCTGGGAACGGCTACCCTCCGTCCCTTCAAACAATCGTCCGCTCCGAAGGGTCGGGAAAGCCGATCGGATCGGGATCCTCCGGGACCAAGGGCCTATGGGATTACAACGCCTGAAGCCAAGCCTGGAGGACTTCCCAGGGCCGGTCGGACCGCATGAACGCCGTACCGACCAAGAAGTGTCGAAGCCCCTCGGCTGTGTAACGCCGCAGGGCCTCCGGTGTCTCGAGACCGCTCTCGACGACGACGATGGCGTCCTCGGGCCACTCGACCTGCTCATAGACCCGCAGGGCATGCCAGGGGTCTACGGCCAGGGTCTCCAAGTCTCGATTGTTGATACCGATACAGCGGTACCCCATGTCCAAGCCCTGGCGGGCCTCGTCGGCCGTGAAGACTTCGTACAGGACGTCCACGTGCGCGGCGCGGGCCATCTCCAAGACCCGCCGGAGGGTCGAGACGTCCAACAGGCGGCCGATGACAAGGACGGCCGACGCCCCGGCACAGGCAGCCTCGACGACCTGAAGGGGGTCGACGATAAAGTCTTTCCGCAGGACCGGGATCGAGACGGCCGCCGTGACCCGCCGCAGGTCGTCCATCGCTCCCAGGAAATAGAGGGGCTCCGTGAGGACGGACACAGCCGACGCCCCAGCGGTCTGGTAGCCCCGGGCGATAGCCTCGACGTCGGCCTCGGCTTGAAGCGTTCCGGCCGAAGGGGCCCGACGTTTGACCTCGGCGATGACGTGGACGGGGGCCGGACGGCGCAAATGCGCCGACCACGACGGGGGGACCGACCGACGCTGGCTCCGAGCCCGCCAGTAAGCCAGACCCAGCTCCCGGAGGGCCTGCGCCCGAGCGTGACTGTGTCGAAGGACCTCCGTCAGCCATGACGTCGAAGGAGATACCGATCCAGCCACCATCGGACTGACTCCGAGGGAAATAGGATGCAGGATACAGGATGCAAGATGCAAGGTACGGGAGCGGGATGGGATTACGGATTGCGAATTGCGGATTGCGAATTGAAGATTGGGTGTGCTCGGTATGGGCAAACTCGATGAGGTTATCGGGATAACCCAAGTTGCTACCGACCGGGCCAAATACAGTTTTCGGTGTTCGGGATTCGGGGACAGGGGACCGAACATCCAACACCGAACACCGAAGACCGAGACTTGGCCTCTGCGGGGTCGAAGACGGCAAGTTGAGTTATTTTGATCGCAAACCACCCGTGCAGGGTGTCTATGGAACATGGTCGGAGCCGGAAGAGGCGTCGCCGAGGCCCTGGCCTCCATCCCGTCCCCATTCCCCCTTGGTCTTTTTCGGGCCATGGAAAAAGTCGATCGGATGCTACTGCTTCATCCATTTTTGATTTGATGTTTGTAGTGCGGCGCCGCGTCGCCGCATGAGAAGCGCAATAAATTGCGCTACTACAAACCTTGAGATGGACAAAGCACTACTTTTACGAACCGAACGGCTCTGCTAAAATGCCTCCCATGGGTGGCTTGCTATCCAAATAACCTCATCGAGTTTGCCCATACTGAGCACACCCAATCTTCAATTCGCAATCCGCAATCCCATCCGCATTCCCTATCTTCAGGCCCGCCGCCCCGGATGGAGAGGCCATGAGTTGGGTCGACCTGCACGTGCACTCCTTTCACAGCAGTGACGGTGATTGGTCCCCGGCGGCGTTGGTCGAGACCCTGGCCCGCCGGGGTGCCGCCGGCCTGGCTTTGACGGACCACGAGACGACGGCCGGCGTCCCGGAAGCTTTGGCGGCCGGAGCCGACTTCTCCATCACGGTCGTCCCCGGCGTCGAGATTACGGCCCTTGCCGAGGGTCGGGAACTGCACGTCTTAGGCTATTGGGTTCCCCTGGGCGACCCGACCGGGGAGACCCTCCTGCGGAGGGCCCGGGCGGCCCGGTGGGAGCGGGCCCTTCAGCGCATCGAGTGCATCCGCCGGTGGGGTTACGAGATCGAGCCCGAGGAGGCCGGGTATGGGACGGACGTACCGCCTCCGACGGGTCCGCGTCTGGCGCAGGTCGTCCTGCGGAAGCCGCAGAACTACGAGCGGTACTTGCGTCAGCACCCCGAACGGGCCCACGCTTCCATCCCCCTGGAGGTCGCCTTCTACCGGGACGTGATCCGCGGGGAACCGGAGCCGGCCATTGCGGCCCTCCCGGCTGAGGAAGTCCTGGCCAGCCTGCAGGCCATCGGGGCCGTGCCGGTCCTGGCCCATCCGGGGGCCTTTCACTTTTATGCCTCGGACGACCTCATCCGCTCCCTGGTCCCCCTGGGGCTTCGGGGGATCGAGGTCTTCAGCACGTATCACGACGAGGTCGAACGGGACCGACTCCAGGCTTTGGCGACTCGGCTGGGCTTGGTCATGACCGGGGGCTCGGACTTCCATGGGGCGACCAAGCCCCATGTCCAGTTGGGCCGGACCTATGGGGTCCCGGTTCATGTGCTGGACCAGCTCCGGGGATGAAGATTCGGTCGCCGGGTCCCGGTCCCATTTCACCGAGGTGACGTTTCGTGCATAATGATGCCCAGGTCGTCTTGACAGGGTACGACCCATGTTAGTCATCGTTTGGGAAGTCGGTGGGAAGACCCAGCGGTTCCAGCTCGAGCGGTCTCCCGTCCGGGTCGGCCGGGCGTTGGACAACGACATCGTCATCCCTGACATCAGCGTCTCCCGGTACCATGCCGTCATCGCGCATGAGGACGGGCAATGGGTCATTCGGGACATGGGGAGCCGGAACGGCCTTCGGGTCCAGGACCGATTCGTGACCGAGCACGTCCTCCGGGACGGGGAACAGGTCTGGCTGGGCAACGTGAGCCTGAACTGCGTAGCCCTGGCCGACGAGCGCATCGAATTCCAGGAGGCGCCCAGCCCGGAAGAGCCCGTCGAGGGAACGATCATCCGGCCAGCGGCCGACATCGCCCTGGGCCGGGTCGAGGTCACGCCCCAACTCCGGGCCCCGGCCCCGGCGGCGGAAGTCGACCTGATTTCCTCCCTGCTGGACGTCATTCAAAAGCTCTTGAGCTTGCACTCTCTGGAAGACCTCCTGAACGCCTTTATGGACTTAGTCTTTGCCCACATCCCGGCCGAACGGGGCTTTCTGCTCTTGTACGACGAACACTTGGGCGAGCTGGTCCCCCGGGTCGTGCGGTTCCGGCATCCCCGAAGCGAGGGCCGGATCGCTATCAGCCGGCATATCGCCCGGAAGGTCTTCGACGAACGGGTCGCCGTCCTGACGTTGGATGCGCAGGCCGACCCCCGTTTTGCTGGGGAGGCCAGCGTCATCATGCACGGGATCCGGTCCGTCATGTGCGCTCCCCTGTGGGCGCAGGACCGGTCCGTCGGGGTCATTTTCGTCGATACCGTCACCCGTACGGTCGGGTTCACGCAACAGCATCTCCAGATGTTCACCCTCATGGCCAACATGGCGGGGGTCGCCATCGAGCAGGCCCGTCTCCGGGCCTCGATCCAACGGGAGCAGGCCATCCGGGCCCGACTCGAGCGGTACCACTCCCCGGCCGTCGTCGAGCAAATCTTGGCCGACCGGGGTCGCATCACGCTCCTGGAGCCCCAAGAGCGGGAAGTCACCGTCCTGTTTGCCGACATGGTCGGCTTTTCGTCCCGGGCCGAGACGATGGAGCCCAAGCAGTTGACGGCCCTCTTGAACGACTTTCTATCGGAGTTGGTCGAGGTCGTCTTCGAGTACGAGGGGACCCTGGACAAGTTTATGGGCGACGCCGTGATGGCCTTTTTTGGAGCGCCTCGGGCCTTCGAGGACCACGCCCTCCGGGCAGTCCGGGCGGCCCTGGCGATGCGTCAGCGAATCCAGGCCTTCAACGAGCGACGTTACTTGACGCCGCCCGTGCAGATCCGGGTCGGCATCAATACGGGCAAGGTCGTCGCCGGGGACATCGGTTCCCCCCGCCGGGTCGAGTACACCGTCCTGGGGAATACGGTCAACGTCGCCTCCCGATTGGAGAACTTTGTGGCCAAACCCGACCAGATCGTCATTTCCGAAGCGACCTACGAGCAGGTCCAGACAGCTGTCGAGGTCGTCGACTTAGGCTGGCTGGACCTCAAGGGCCTTCAGCAAAAGGTCCATGCCTATGAGCTGGTCCGATTGAAGGGGTAAGAAAAGGCAAGGGGGCCGAAGGCAGGTCGCCCAATGGGCCAAGGGGTTGTCGGGAAAGGGTCGATGCTCCCACCCGACCGGCCTCTTTCCCTATCTGCCGACGGCCTGACTCTTGAGGGGACACCATGAAGCGGCCGACTCGACGTGCGACACCCGGGCCAGGCCTTTCCATCGCCGGCTTGCTCATCACCGTCCTGCTCGTCATGAGCACGATCCCCCTGATGGTCGGGGCCCTCAAGATGATCGACGTGGGCGAAGAATTCCTGCGGGTCAAGATCGAGGAACAGCAGATTCAAGAAGCCGACTTACTGGCGGCCGAACTCGTCCGCCAGCACCAGATGGCCCAGGCGAGTCTGAAGGAGCTGTCGTCTGGTCTTCACTTCTTGATGATGTCGACGCTGACCCCGGAAGAGCGCAAGGAGCGGATCACGGCGGCCATCGAGGACGTATTCCGGCGGGTCCCCTGGCAGGCCTTGGAACTGCGGACGACCTCCGACGAGGTCTACCGCGTCCGTCCCGAGTCCATCCAGCAGATGGGACTCGGCCGGGCCTGGGAGATGACCTTTCAGCAGACGCTCCTGAACGGAGAGGCGGTGGCCATCCTGCCGGCGGGCACCCGCCCGGACCTGGTCGCCTTGTATGGGTACCGCTACGGTGGCGGCGGGACGGTGACCGTCGTCGCCTTAGGGGCTCTCGATACCCGTCCCTTCCAGCGGGTCATCCTGCAACGACCCTCGCCGGGACGATACGTCTTCGTCCTTCAGAATGTGGCGCCCTATCAGGTCCTCATCAGCAATGACCCCACCCGAATCCCCGTCGGCCAGCCCCTTCATCAACCCCACCCCTTGGCGGGCAGTACGGTGCCCCTGAATCGGAGTTACACGGTTACCTATGCGGCGAAGTCCATCCGGGTTCTCGGGGCGGCCCGGCCCCTCCCGGAGCTGAATGCCCTCCTGATCGTGGAGACCGACATTCAGAACGCCCTGGCCGTCGTCCGCCAGATGGCCCGGACGGGCATTCAGTGGGCCGCCGGCGTCACGCTGATCACGGTCCTGCTGGCCCTGATCGCCGCCCGCTTTCTGTCCCGACCGATCCGGAGCCTGGCCCAGACGACCCATCAGATCGCCGAGACCCGCAACTTTCATCAGCGCCTGCGAGTCCAGGGCCTGCAGGAAATCCGTATCCTAAAGGTCGCCTTCAACCGGCTCCTGGACGAGATTCAGGCCTATGTCCAAAAGCTGGAAGACAAGGCCGAAGAGAACCGCCGGCTGTTCTATGACTCCATCAAGATGTTGGCGGCGGCCATCGACGCCAAGGACCCCTACACGCGGGGCCATTCCGAGCGGGTCAGCCGCTACGCCCGGGCGATCGCCCAGTTCATGGACTTTTCAGACGAGGAAATCGAAAAAGTCTACCTGGCGGGCCTCCTCCATGACGTCGGCAAGATCGGTATCCAGGACCGCATCCTCCAAAAGCCGGCCGCCCTGACCGACGAAGAGTACGAAATCATGAAGACCCATCCCGAGCGGGGCTACAAGATCATGAAGGAGATCAAACAGCTCGCCGACGTCGTCCCCGGCATGCGGTACCATCACGAAAACTGGGACGGGACGGGCTATCCCTTCGGCCTGAAGGGCGAGCAGATCCCCCTAATCGCTCGGATCGTCGCCGTGGCCGACACCTTCGACGCCATGACGACGGACCGGCCGTATCAGCGGCGGATGCCGACCGAAAAGGCTGTCGAGCGGATCGTCATGCTCTCCGGCCGCCGATTCGACCCGAAGGTCGTCCAAGCCTTCGTCCAGGCTTATGAGCAGGGAGCCCTTCAGGTCATCTCGGAGGTCGAGGCGCCCGAGTGGCTGGAGGCCATCGAGGTCCCCTCGGGGTCCGCCAATTCCGTTCGACTGGGCGACCCGTCGGATCGCCGGGGTGAGCCGGCCGGGGGCGGCTCATGATGGGATTGCGGATTGCGAATTACGGATTGAAAATGATAGAAATGGGGCCGGCGTCGGAGAGGTGCCCCGATTCGCAATGAACCCGACGCCCCACACCCTCGCCGGGACTGGACGGGACCTAAATGAGAATGTAAGCTTACTTGATGCGCATACGGTCGAGGCGTGGGCCGAGTCCAACTTCGGTGTTCGGCATTGGGGATTCAGGGGTTCGGGACGGCGCTTCTGCGGACCCCGGATGCCGAATCCCGGACACCCAAGCATCGCCGGTGGTGGGGCGATTACCAAGTGCCACCGCTACCCTGCGGGGTAAACAGGAATGGACCGGATGCAACGGATTAAAGTGCTCCTGGCCGATCGGAGCACCACCATCCAGCGTATCGTCAAGCTGACCCTCGAGGGGGAACCCATCGAGGTCATCGTGGCCAGTACCGGTCGCGAAGCCCTGGAGAAGATCCGCTCGGAGCATCCGGACGTGATCCTGGCCGACACCCGTCTGTCCGAGATCGATGGATTCCAGATCTGCGAGACCCTCCGGAAGAATCCTGACTGGATCATGATGGCCGACATCCCGGTCCTGCTCATGACGGGCATTTACGACACGATGGAGGGTCGCCGAGAGGAAATCGAACAGCGTCTCCGGGCCGTCGGGGCCGACGGCCTGATCGTGAAGCCTTTCGACCCCAAGGAGCTCGTCCAGCGCATCATGGAGCTGGCCCGTCAGCGTCCCCGTCTGTTCGAAGAAGAGGAAGGCCTGCCTGAAACGCCGGTCGCCGGGGCCGTCGAAGCGACCCTGGAAGAACTGGAACAGGTCATGGGGGGGCCCGAAGCGCCGTCGCCTACCCAGGTGGGCTTAGAGGAGCGGACCGTCCTCCTATCGCCGGAAGAACGGGACCTGCTGTTGGGCCTGGAGGCTGAGAGTGTCGTCCAGCCGACCGAGGTACCGGCGTCGGAAATTTCCCCCGAGGAGTTAGAAGCCCCGAGTCCGGTCGAGGGCCCTTCGCCGTCTCGGTACGAGCCTCCGACCCAGCCGGGCGCGCCGGTCTTCGAGTCAGCAGTCGCCCCGGCGGGACCCGGCGTTCAGGTTTCCGAGGAGGCCATCTTCCTCATCGAAGAGGCGGCGCCGCCTCCGATGCCGACGCCGCTTCCGAAAGAGGAAGAGGCCCCGTTCTTGGTCTGGGAGGAGACGCCGACGGAGGTCGCCGCGCCGGCGGCCGAACGGGGTGTCGGTGAGGCCGAAGGGCTACCCGCCGAGACCGCGATCCTGCAGACGGCCGAGCCCCTGGGTGAACAGATCGCGACGGCCCTCGCGGCGGAGGTCCCCCTCGAAGAGGAAGTCGAAGAGCCGATCTTGCTGGAGGCCGCCAGCGAGGTCGTCGAACCTCTCGTCCCCCCGGCTTACGAAGAAGCCCCCGTGCCGCCGCTTGGCACCCTTGAGGTCCCCGGCGCCGGCTTGACACCGGAGCCGACCTTGCGACCCGTCGCCGTCGACGCGGCGGAGATCGCCCGCCGGATCGTGCAGGACCCAGAGTTCATCCAACGGGTTGCCGAACGGGTCGTTCAGCACCTGTCCCGGACGACGCTGGAGGACATCGCCTGGCAGGTCGTGCCTGAGTTGGCCGAGCAGTTGATCCAGAAGCGTCTGAAGGAAAAGGGCCTGTAACATCGGCCTCCCGGAGGGTAGGCGTCCTCGCCTGCCGGAGCGCAGACGTCCCCGTCTGTGGACGTCCCCGTCTGTGGACGTCCCCGTCTGTGGACGTCCCCGTCTGCGATGACCAAGGAGGGGTATACCCGTGGCACTGCCGAAGGCTTACGACCATCGTGCGTTGGAAACCCGATGGCTGGAACGATGGACGGACCATGGCCTCTTCCGGGTCGAGACACCGACGTCGCCTGTCGAGCGGTTCGTGATCGTGATCCCGCCGCCCAACGTGACGGGCACGCTTCATATCGGCCATGCCTTGAACAACATATTGCAGGACATCTTTATCCGATGGGCCCGTATGCGAGGCCGCCTGGCTCTGTGGGTCCCCGGGATGGACCACGCCGGTATCGCGACCCAGAACGTCATCGAGCGCCAGCTCGCCCGGGAGGGCAAGACCCGTTTTGACATCGGGCGGGCGGCCTTTGTCGAGCAGGTCTGGCGGTGGAAAGAGGAATACGCCCATCGGATTCGGACTCAGCTTCGGCGGCTGGGCGCCTCCTGCGATTGGTCCCGGGAGCGTTTCACGATGGATGACGGCTTCAGCCGGGCCGTCCGATACGCCTTCGTGCGATTGTACCGGGAGGGCCTCATTTACCGAGACCATTACATCATCCACTGGTGTCCCCGGTGCCAGACGGCCCTGGCCGACCTGGAGGTGGAGTACCATCCCGTCCAGGGCAAGCTCTACTGGCTCCGCTATCCCCTCGTCGACGGGACCGGCCATGTCGTCGTGGCCACGACCCGGCCCGAGACATTCCTCGGCGATACGGCCGTCGCCGTCCACCCAAACGACGAGCGCTACCGGGCCCTCGTCGGCCGCGAGGTCGAACTCCCCATCGTCCGCCGCCGGGTCCCTATCATCGCCGACGAGGCCGTCGACCCCGAATTCGGCTCCGGGGCCGTCAAGGTCACTCCGGCCCATGACCCGACGGACTTCGAGATCGCCCGCCGTCACGGCCTACCGGCCGTCGAGGTCATGGACGAGACGGCCCACATGAATGAAAATGCCGGTCCCTACCGGGGCCTGGACCGCTTCGAGGCCCGCCGACGTATCGTCGAGGACCTGACTCGGCAAAACCTCATCGAGCGGGTCGAGGCCTATCAGTATGCCGTCGGCCACTGCTACCGGTGCGATACGGTCGTCGAGCCCCGGCTCTCTTGGCAGTGGTTCATCCGGATGAAACCCCTGGCCGAGCCGGCCATCGAGGAAGGCCTTCGGGACCGGCCCCGGTTCATCCCGCCCAACTGGAAGGCGACCTATCTTGATTGGCTGTACCGCATTCGGGACTGGTGCATCTCCCGCCAGATCTGGTGGGGCCACTCGATCCCGGCCGCCTACTGCGACGCCTGCGGGACGACCGTCGTCGACGACCCCCTCCCGAAGACTTGCCCCGACTGTGGACACGCCGACCTCCGGCCGGACCCGGACGTCCTGGACACCTGGTTCAGCTCGGCCCTCTGGCCCTTCGGCGTCTTCGGATGGCCCGACGAGACGCCGGACCTGCGGGCCTTTTACCCGACCGACCTCCTCGTCACGGGCTTCGACATCATCTTCTTCTGGGTCGCCCGGATGGTCATGATGGGCCTCCACTTCACGGGCCAGGTCCCCTTCCGCGAGGTTTACATCCACGGCCTCGTCCGGGATGAACGGGGTCAGAAGATGAGTAAGACCCGCGGCAACGTCATCGACCCGATGGACATCGTCCAGGACCTGGGGGCCGACGCCTTGCGCCTGACGATGGCCCGCCTGGTCGCCCCCGGGACGGATATGCCTTTCTCCCGTCAGCAGGCCCAGGGCTACCGCACGTTCATGAACAAGCTCTGGAATGCCACCCGCTTTGTCCTCCTCCAGTTCGAGGCCCGGGAGACGGCCCCGCCCTTGCCGCCGGCCGAGGAACTGGACGTCTTCGACCGCTGGATCTTGACCCGCCTGGACGAGACCGTCCAGAACGTCACGGCCCACATGGAAGCTTACGAAGTCAACGAAGCGACCCGAAAGGCCTATAACTTCTTCTGGAACGACTTCTGCGACTGGTACATCGAGGCCACGAAGCTCGACTTTCAGGAAGGTCCCCAGACGCCGGTCGCCCGCCGCCGCAAGGCCGTCCTCGTCCACGTCTTGGACACGAGCCTTCGCCTCTTCCATCCTTACATCCCCTTTGTCACCGAGGAGCTCTGGGGTCACCTGCCCATGGCCGAACGGCCGACGGCCTTCTTGGCCTCCGCCCCCTACCCCACGCCCAACCCGGCCCTCCGGTGGCCTGACGACGCCGCCTTCGTCGACCGCTTGTGGGCCATCGTCTCCAAGTTCCGCCAGATCCGAGCCGAGCTCAATGTGCCCCCGGCGGCCGAACTCCGGGGCCGTCTCACGCCGGCCCCCGACCCGGCCCTCACGGACCGCCTGGCCCGCCATGCCGGGATGGTCCGGTTCCTGGCTCGGCTGAGCGACCTCGAGATCGGACCCGTCCAGCGCCTCGCCGGCTGGGTCTATGACACCCTCGGGGACCACGAACTCGAACTGGAGGTCGCCCAGTACATCGACCTGGAACGGGAGCGCCAGCGGCTCCACCGGGAGATCCAACGACTCGACCAGCAGATCCAACACCTGCGCCAACGTCTGGAGAGCCCGGCCTTCGTCGAAAACGCTCCACCGGCTATCGTTCAAGAGACGCGGGACAAGCTGACCCAGTTGGAAGACCAGCGGAGCCGGATCCAGCGATATCTGGCGGATCTGGAGAAATAGGTGTCAGGTATCCGAATTGTTCGGCCTGGAAGAATGGTGTTAGAACAGCTTTTTCCATCGGCCAGGAAGCACGGTTTTCCAAATGGCGAACAGCGAATGGCGAACAATATCTCACCATTCGCCATTCGCTACTCGCTATTCGCTCTTCTCGAAGGGTCGGAAAAGCCGATCCCATGGGGATTCCCACGACCCGAACGGCTCTGGTATTACTGGTATTAAAGGGGATTGCGGATTGGGAATTTTGAATTGCGGATTGGAGGCTGCGGACGGGAATACCCCAGGCTCCTGCTTGCATCCCCGGTTCCCCAATTCGCAATGCGAAATCCGCAATTCGCAATCTTCCCGCACCCAACACCGAACACCTAAATCATGTGGGACTACGCCGCCCTGTTTGGCAAGACCGTCGCCGAGATCGATGCTCTCCTACGGGCCGCCTTGACCGAAGACGCTCCCTACGGGGACGTCACGACCCGGCGGCTCATCCCGGCCGACCGACGGGCGTGCGGGGTCCTCCGGGCTCGCCGGACCTTTGTCCTGGCCGGCCTCCCTCTCTTTGAACGGGTCTTCTACCTCATCACGCCGGACATGCAGGCCCGATGGTCTTGTGACGATGGGGCGACCGTCGCCCCGGATCAGGAAATCGGTCACGTCGAGGGCCCGGCCTATGCCCTGCTCCTGGGGGAACGGACGGCCCTCAACCTCCTCCAACGTCTGTCGGGCATCGCCACCCTGACCCGCCGGATGGTCGAGGCCGTGCGGCCCTACCCGGTCGCCATCTTGGACACCCGGAAGACGACGCCCCTGTGGCGGTGGGCCGAAAAGTATGCCGTCCGCGTGGGCGGCGGGACCAATCATCGGATGAGCCTCTCGGACGGCCTTCTCATTAAGGACAACCACCTGGCTCTCATCGGTGGAATCGAAGGTCTGGCGGGGTTGCGGAATGCCCTCTTTCAGGACGCGACCGGCCTGGAGCCCGAAGTTGAGGTCCGGTCCCTGGAAGAACTCCAAAAAGCCCTGGCCCTCGGCTTCCGACGAATCTTGCTGGACAACATGCCGCCAGACCGGGTCCGACAAGCCGTCCAGATAGCCCAGGGCCGGGCTTGGCTGGAGGTCAGCGGCGGCGTCACCTTAGACAACATACAGGATTACGCCGCTACGGGCGTGAACGCCATCAGCGTCGGGGCCTTGACCCATTCGGCGCCCGCCGCCGACGCCCACTTTAAGGTCTATCCCCTCTAATCTGGCAGTCCCGGGTCATTCTGAGACCCAGCCGAGGGCCCGGGCCTCGTCTTGCATCCTGCATCTCGCATCTTGTATCCTGCATCTTGCGTCCCACGCCAGGCCCGAGCGCTGGGTGGCGGACACCCGGTATCGAACGCCTAATACCGGTCCATCGGGACATCCCCCATGTTTCGCATCGGCGAAGACCGGATGACGCTTCTCCGTCTGCTCGACCTCCTCGAGGGTCGGGACCATGCCGCCCTGTCCGACGAGCGCCGGCGGCTCCTGGCACAGCGCCGCCAGGCCCTGCTCGAGCGGATGGCCGCCGGCGAGGTCATTTACGGCGTGAACACCGGCTTCGGAAAGCTGAAGGACCAGCGCATCCCTGACGACCGGCTTCGGGAACTCCAGGTCCGCCTCGTCCGAAGCCATGCGGCCGGGACCGGCGAGCCTCTCCCCCCGTCGGTCGTCCGAGCCATGCTCTTCCTGCGGGCCCATACGCTGGCCCTCGGCTATTCGGCTGTACGGCCAGAACTGATCGATCGACTCTTAGAATACTTCGAGTCCGGCCTCGTGCCCTGGGTCCCGGCCCAGGGCTCCGTCGGCGCGAGTGGCGACTTGGCGCCCCTGGCCCACATGGTCTTGGCCCTGATGGGCGAAGGCCCGTGCTGGGTCGACGGCCAGCCCCGTCCGGCCCGGGAGGTCCTGCAAGCCCACGGCGTGGCACCGCTGGCCCTGGAACCCCGGGAGGGGATTGCCCTCATCAACGGGACGACGGCCTCGACGGCCTTGCTGGCCGTCGCTCTCCACCGGTCCTTCGAGAATCTGGCCCTGGCCGACCTGGCCGGGGCGATGACCCTGGACGCCGCCCAGGGTTCGGTCCACCCGATGGACCCACCCGTTTGCGAGACCCGACCCTACCCAGCCTTCCGAATCGTCGCTCGCCAGGTCCGGGCCTGGCTGGAGGGTTCGGAGATCCTGGAGCACCACCGGGCGTGCGGCAAGATTCAGGACAACTACAGCCTGCGCTGTATGCTCCAGGTCCACGGGACCGTCTTAGAGGCCCTCGGGTTCGTCCGCCGGGTCCTGGAAACAGAGATGAACAGCGTCACCGACAACCCTATCTTCCTGGACGACGGGGCGCCTGTCTATAACGGCAACTTCCACGGCGCCCCCGTCGCCATGGCGGCCGACCTGCTGGCGACCGTCCTGACGACCCTCAGCGCCATCTCGGAGCGCCGGATCTTCCACCTGATGACGCCCGAGATGTCGGGCCTGCCGGCCTTCCTGACGCCCGAGCCGGGCCTGAACTCCGGATTCATGATGCTCCACGTCACGGCGGCCGCCCTCGTCAGCGAAAACAAGACCCTGGCCCATCCGGCGTCGGTCGACACGATCCCGACCTCCGGGAATCAGGAAGACCACGTCAGCATGAGCCTGTGGGCCGCCCGGAAGGCCCTTCAGGTCGTCGAGAACACCCGCCGGGTCCTGACCATCGAGTTGATGGCCGCCGCCCAGGGGATCGAATTCCGGCGGCCCCTGCGTTCAGGCCCCCGCATCGAAGAGGTCTTAGCGAGCTTGCGGCAGGCCGTCCCCTTCCGAGCCGAGGACGCCGTCGCCTCTGAGGACCTGGCCCGGGCCGAAGCGTGGGTCGAGGCCCAGCTCCGCCGGCCGCCCCTGCGAGATGAAGTCGAGGCGGTCATGATACAGGATGCAGGATAAAGCCAACGCCCGAATTCCCGGACGGCCAGTCCCTCTCTATCCCAGGACCGCATCCACAGGAATCGCCACGTCCGGAAAGGCCGTCGGCGAAAGCGTCTCACCCCGCCCGAGGCGCCGCACGTCCTGATATCCGCCTGACGACGGTCCCCGGTACACCTCGACCGTCTCGGTGTTCAGGTCGACCAGCCACACCTCGCGAATCCCGAACCGAGCGTAGAGCGGGACCTTCAGGGAGCGGTCGTATGCGGCCGTCGTCTCGGCCACCTCGACGATCAGCAGGACGTCGCCGGGTCCCGGATAGCCCGTCGTATAGAAGTCATCCCGGGTTCGCAGGAGCGTAGCGTCCGGCTGAGGCTCGTTGTAAGCGTCCAGACGAACCGGATTCTGGACCCACACGATGGCCCGATTCCCTAAATGGGAAGTTAGGATATGGGTCAGCCGGCCTACACACCCGGCATGATGGCTTCCGATGGGCGGCATTTGCAAGACCTCCCCCTCCAGGAGTTCCACACGGTCGTCCTCGGTCAGGATGCCTGCCTCGGCCATCCGGTAATATTCGTCGACCGTGAAACGCCGACGCTCTACGACGACGGCCATCGTCTGACCTCCTTATGTGGTGCTCGTCGGGGAAGTAGATGAGGATATCAGCAATTCGGGAGTTCGGCAATTCGGGGCTCACCCGGTGACTGTTTCATTTTTGGTGGGTAGGGGATGAAGACCTCCTCTGCAGGGGTTTTTCCACAGTCCGATGGGACCTGTCTCAGGACCCCTTTCAGCGAATCCGGCGATGGCCTGGGTCAGCCAGAAGGTCGCCTCGACCCCCTCCTGAGTCTTCAGACCCCGGGTCGTCGGGACCCGGAACTTCAGACGA
>JAUQPV010000270.1 GCA_030550225.1 Acidobacteriota bacterium
TCCCAAGTCTCGGAGGCCCTGCTCGACGGCCGCCGAGGGGTCCTCCGGCGTAGACGGGACCTTGTAGATGCGCAGGCCCTGGGCATCCAGGACGACAAAGTCCGTGAAGGTCCCACCCGTATCGACGCCGACGACCGATTCCATCGAGGGTCTCCTCGATCCGGCCCTTTGGCCCGTGGGAATAGCGTCAAGTCGGCCTTTCCCACCGGCCCATTTGCCGAACTGCCAAATTACTGAACTGCCCGCCGGCCCATAGCATGCTTCGACATAGAGTACAGGAAAAGACGCTATCGGCCCAAGGTCGGCGACGCCCCCGCATCGGCGGGCCGGCCACGGCCGTCGGCATCGACCTGAGCGCCGATGCCCGCCGGGCCAGCGGCGTGGGTGTCACCGACGGTCGGCGGGTCTGGACAGGCTTGCTCCATACCGACGAAGAGCTCCTGGCCCTCGTCGAGGCGGTCCGGCCTGGCGTCGTCGCCGTCGATGCGCCCCTGTGGCTTCCCCCGGGTCGTCGGGACATCCACGACCGTCGCGGGGAACACCTGCGCCCGTGCGATCGGGAACTCCTGCGCCGGGGCATCCGCTTCTTTCCTATCACGCTGGGTGCCATGCGGAAATTGACCGAACGGGGCCTTCGTCTGCGGTCCCTCTTGGAGGCCAAGGGCTGGCCCGTCATCGAGGTCTTTCCGGGGGGTGCCCAGGACGTCTTAGGCCTGCCCCGCAAGCATCACGACCTGGAAGGTCTGCGGGTCGGCCTTCGCCGACTCGGCTTGCGAGGAATCCGAGCCTCGGCGACGCACGATGAGCTCGACGCCGCTACGGCCGCCTATGTCGGATGGCTATTCCTCCAGGGTCAGGCCGAGGTCCTCGGCGACTGGACCCACGGAGCCATCGTCCTACCGAGGCCAACCTTGGCGGCAAGGGCAGGACAGGGCCGTTCGGTTCGTGAAAACCCGCATGAATTCGGCCTTTCCGACTCTGCGGGAAAGACGACTTTTCAAGCTTCGTGACGACGTGATGACGTGACGGCGTGACGAGACTGAGACCGAAGCCCGCCCTGGGGGCCGAGGACCCGGGTCGGCTTCGTCACGTCGTCACGACGTCACGCCATCACGAATCTTGAAAAATCGTGCTTTCCGGGCGATGGAAAAGGCCGTCCCGACGCCATTCTCACGGGCCGAACGGCTCTGCTATTCTTGACAGGCCGGAGGGGGCTTCCTAAGATTGGGGGACGATGCGATAAGCAGAGGTGAGACGATGGTTGCCGTGCCGGTCGAGCGGTTCGAAAAGACGGGTGAAGGCTTTGTCCTGCTGACGACGGTCGACGCCATCTTCAACTGGGCAAGGCTCTCGGCCCTGTGGCCGATGACCTTCGGCCTGGCCTGCTGTGCCATCGAGATGATGGTCACGGTCTCCGCCCGGACGGACCTGGACCGCTTCGGGGCCGGCGTCTTTCGGGCCTCCCCCCGGCAGGCGGACCTGATGATCGTCGCCGGCACGGTGACGATCAAGATGGCCACGCGGGTCAAGCGTCTCTATGAACAGATGCCGGAGCCCAAGTACGTCATCTCGATGGGAAGCTGTGCGACCTGTGGGGGGCCTTACTGGGACCACGGGTATCACGTCCTGAAGGGCGTCAATCAGGTCATCCCCGTGGACGTCTACGTCCCCGGCTGTCCGCCCCGGCCGGAGGCCCTCTACGAAGGTCTCCTCATCTTGCGAGAGAAGATCCGCCACGAGCGTCTCCTCTCGAACTTCAAGCGGTACCGAGCCGTCCCGACGATGGAGGATTTAAACCGATGGGCCCAGCAGAAATTGGTCACAAACTTAAAGCAAGCCTGGGAGACGAAAAAGTCCTGGACGTCCGCACCGACGTCCTCGAGCCTTACGTCCGAATAGCCCCGACGGCTCTGCGGGAAGCCGCCCAGCTCCTTCGCCACGACCCGGACCTGGACTTCGATTTCCTAATGTGCCTGAGTGGCGTGGATTACATCAAGCAGGGCGAAATCGAAGTCGTCTACCATCTGTTTTCCTTCCGGCATCGACACCGTATCGCCCTGAAGGTCCGGGTCCCCCGGGACGATCCCCGCGTGCCGACCGTTTCGGACATCTGGCGGACGGCCGAATGGCACGAACGGGAGACTTATGACCTGCTGGGCGTCGTCTTCGAGGGTCATCCAGACCTACGGCGGATCCTCCTACCGGAGGACTGGGAGGGCTATCCCCTGCGGAAGGACTACCAGGTCCAGGCTTACTACCATGACATCCCCGTGCCCTACGACATCCGCCAGGACTTTGAGAAGGGCACATGGGTCTTCGAAGACGAAATCCGGTCGGCGGGGGGCGTGGCGTCCTCGTCGGAGGCGGAGGCATGAAGTACTGGTGGTACCGATTCTACTACACGACCCGGGGCGTCCTGTGGCCCCTGTGGGTCGGCCTCGTGAACTTGTTCCGGCGGCCGGTGACGATCCAGTACCCCCACGAGAAGCCCCGGCTGTTCCCCCGGTCCCGAATGATGCTGTACAACGACATCGACAACTGCATCGGCTGTCTCCAGTGCGCTCGGGTGTGTCCCGTCGACTGCATCGCCATCGAGACCGTCAAGGCGGACAAGGACCTGGGGGTCACCAACACGGGGCACAAGAAAAAGCTCTACGTGACGATCTTCGACATCGACGAGGCGAAGTGCTGTTACTGCAACCTTTGCACGGAGGTCTGCCCGACGGAGTGCCTCGTCATGACGCCAAACTTCGAGGGGTCCGTCTATGACCGGTACAACCTGATCTTGCGGTTTGCCAAGATCACACCGGAGGAGCGGGCGGAAATCCTGCGGAAGGCCGGCGGCAAGACGGCCGGCGTGACGGGCATCCTGGCCCGGAAGGCGTGAACATCGGTCCCAGGTCTCGAGAAGCCTGGGCTTAGCACCCGGGACCCCTGAAAGTCGAGGAGTTGCCGATGCAAGTCGGAGACCTGGTTATCCCGGAAGTCCATTTGGTCACTGATGACGGGGAACCTATGGATTCGCCTTGGCATCGGTCCCAGATGAACCTGCTCATCGAGTCGATCCTCCACCACTGGCAGGACCGGACGGACTACTACGTGGGCGGCAATATGTTTGTCTACTATAGTATTCAGCAGGCCGAGCAGGTCGTCCGAGACATTCAAGAGGGCGTCCACCGGGCATACCGGGGGCCGGACTTCTTTGTCGTGAAAGGGGTCGACGGCCAGAAACCACGCAAGGCGTGGGTCGTCTGGGAGGAGGACGGCCGTTACCCGGACGTCATCGTCGAGCTGTTGTCCCCGACGACGTTCCGAGAAGATACAGTCCGGAAAAAGGAAATCTACGAACGTATCTTCCGCACGCCGGAATACTTCTGGTACGACCCGGAGTCCGATGACCTGGTCGGCTGGCGGCTCCGCCAGGGCCGGTACCGGCGGATTCGGGAGAATCCCCGGGGCTGGCTGTGGAGCCAAGAGTTGGGTCTGTGGCTGGGCCGGTGGGACGGTGAATACCTGGGCGAAGGGGGCCGGTGGATTCGTTTCTACGACCCCACGGGCGAGCTGGTCCTCATCGGTTCAGAAGCCGAGCGCCAGCGGGCCGAGGCGGCTCTTCGGCAGGCTGAGACGGAACGTCAACGGGCGGAAGCGGCCCTTCGGCAGGTCGAGATAGAACGTCAACGGGCGGAAGCGGAACGCCAGCGGGCCGACCGCTTAGAGGCGGAGCTGGCCCGTCTGAAGGCCCGCCTGGCCGCCCTGGGACTCGAAGGAGAGGTAGCTTCGGCGGGTC
>JAUQPV010000271.1 GCA_030550225.1 Acidobacteriota bacterium
TCGCAGGGCCTGCCGACCGAAGCGGGCACCCCAGCCCCAGGAGAAGAAAATGGGGCCCGATTCGGTATCCGCTTTTCAGCGGGTGCTGGGTCATCGGGTGAAACAGGATAATATCCCAAAGCCGTCTATATTTCAAGAAGTTGGAAGAACTGTCCCCAGGGATTCCGTCGTCTTGCCCACAAGTCCTCGCATAGGACCGTAAAGGGACGGTTACCAAAGCCGTTCGGCCCGTGGAAACCCGTATGGATTCAGCCTTTCCGACCATTCGGGGCGGACGGTTTTTCAAGCATCGTGTCGTCGTGACGAGGTTTGGAAAGAAGCCGTCGCCGGGGCGAACGGCCCGGGATCGGCCTCGTCACGTCGTTACGCCGTCACGTCGTCACGAAACTTGAAAAATCGTGCTTTCCGGGCGATGGAAAGGTTTGGTTTGACGCCATTCTCACGGGCCGAACGGCTCGGATAGCAGGGCCGTTGGGTTTGGGAGAATCCTGACGGGACTGACTTTCTCCATCGCTCGGGGAGCCGGAGCCGGAAGAGACGTCGCCGAGGCCCTATGCTCTATCCCATCCCCATTCCACATTCTTGCTTCGGCTTTTGACAGGTGCAGGGGACGGGATTAGATTTGTAAGAACCCGAGCGTGGCGTGGGTATTTTCTTCGAGGCCCCCTTCATTTCAGCCTGCCTATCTTTTCCCTGCCGAGGCGTATATGGTCGAGACTGCCATCATTACCCTGCGAGAGGGCCTGGAGGCGGCCCTCATCGTGACCATCATCCTGACGGTCCTCCGTCAACGGGGTCGGGCGGACCTTCAGCCCTGGGTCCTGGCGGGCCTGCTGAGCGCGACGGCCTTGGCTGTCGGTGGCGTCTTTTGGATTCCCGAACTCCTCAGTCGCTGGCGGGTCAATGAAGAAGCCTACGAGGGGACGCTGTACCTGGTCGGCTCCCTGTTAGTCGGCTCTTTCCTGATATGGCTCTACCGGCATCGGGGATGGGCGTCAGGCGTCCGAGAGGCGGCCCAGCGGCGGCTGGCCCGTCGAAGTGCCGGTCTGGCCCTGATGGTTTTGACCTTTCTGATGGTCTTCCGGGAGGCCTTGGAGACCCTGGTCTTCGTGGCGGCCATCAGTTTCTCGACGGTCTGGCTTTTGCAGGTATTTGGCTTTTTGGTCGGCCTGGTCCTGGCCGTCGTGTTCGGTTGGGCCTTCTACCGGGGGAGCCGTTGGGTCCCGCTTCCTCAGATCTTCCGGCTCAGTCTAATCGTCTTAGCGATCCTGACGGTCCAGTTTCTCGTGACGGGTATCCACGAGTGGGTCGAGGCGGAAATCCTGCCGGGCGGGCCGACGGAGATGGCGATCATCGGGCCGATCGTCAACAATCAGATGATCATCTTTACGGTCCTCTTGGGCATCGTAGCGCTGTTCATGGTGGCGAGTCGGTCCACGCCGGAGGCCCTGACGGCTCTCGATGACCCCGTGGGTCAGGACCCGGCGGTCGTCCAGCGGCGCCAGCAATACAGATGGCGGCAATACCGGCGGTGGCGCTGGGTCCTCCTTGGGACGACGGCCGTCGCCGCCTTTAGCCTGACGGGCTTTTATCTCTATACGAAGGCACCCCCGATGGAGCCGGCCCAGCCGCTGACAGTGCAGGGCGACCGGGTCGTGATCCCAGTCGAGCAGATTCCGGTCCGGCGCATCGCCTTTTTCGGCGTGACCGTCGGAGACACGCAGATGCGGCTTCTGGCGGTGCGCTTGGACGAGACGACGGTCCGCGTAGCCCTGGACGCCTGCGTGCTGTGCGGCCCGAAGGGCTACTATCAAAGGGGCCAGCAGGTGTACTGTCGGAACTGTGCGGCGCCCTTAGTCTTTGAGACGATCGGGATCGCCGGCGGGTGCAATCCGATTCCGGTCCCCTTTGAGGTCCGGGGTGCCGAGGTCTGGGTTCGGCTGAAGGACATTCAGGCGGCGGTCCCGGAGAAATGGAAAGGCCGTGAGGCGATAGGGCAGTAAGGCAATAAGGCAGTGCGGGAAACGGGCTATGCTGGGACGCATCCTATGGCGAAACATCTGGCGACGGAAGGGCCGCAAGGTTTTGGTCTGGTCGATCATGGCCGTCAGCGCCCTGTTGGTCTCGGCCCTCATGACGGCGGCCGTGGGTTACGAGCGGACGCTGGAGCGGCGGCTTCAGCGGCTCGGTCCCAATCTGGTCGTCGTCCCGGAGGCCGCGACGGGCGTGACGACGTTCCGACTGGGGGACTGGCGGTCGATGATGACCATCTTTTGGCGGAACAATTTAGTCGCCATCGTACCGGTGTACTACACGGCCTGGTGGTCTGAGGACCGGGGCGAGAAGTGGCCGGTCCTATTAACGTTTCTGAACCCGATAGGGGCGAAAGACTCGGCGTTCCTCCAGCCCCCAGAAGGACGCTCGTTGGCCTTTGACTGGCGGGACCTATCGGACGGGTGGCAGATCTCGGGCCGGTGGCCGGCGTCGCCGTCGGAGGTATTGGTCGGCGTCCGGTGGGCCCAGTCTCGGGGTCTACGGCCGGGAGACACGGTCGTCCTGCGGACCGAGTCGGACCAGGTCCTACGCCTTCAGGTGGCGGGCATCGTCCAGACGCAGGGTCGAGAGGACTCGATGGTCCTGGTCGACTGGCGGGCCGTCGGGCCGCCGGCCGAGGACCGGCCTGTCCATCGGTTTTACGTGCGGGCCGTGACGATGCCGGAGCCGGCCGTGCCCGTGCGGCTCGAGAATCTGCCGCCGGCCGAGCAGGAGAAGTGGCTGTGTCAGCCCTATCCGACGTCGATCGCCTACCAGATTCAGCAAGCGCTCCCGCACGCTTCGGCCTATCCCCTTCAGCAGGTCATCTATCAAGAGACCGCTTTCTGGAAGCCGGTCCAACGGCTCGTATTGGCCGTCACGGCGGCCATCGTGGCGGCCATGTTGGCCGGGATGGGCGTCGTCATGTCGGGGCTCGTGCGGTCTCGGACGTATGAGATTGCCCTCTTTCACACGCTGGGGGCCAGCCCGGTCCAAATCGGGCTTGTGTTCTGCATCGAGAGTGGCCTGATGGCCGTCACGGCGGCCCTGGCGGGATGGGTCCTGGGCACTCTGGTCCTCCGCGTAGGACCGGGTACCGGCGGGATTCTGTATCCGGGATTCCTGCCCGAGGTCGGCGGGGCGACTCTCCTCCTGACGACCCTGATCACGGGGCTCGTGACGCTCTGGGCCGTCCGGCGGGAGCTTCGACGCATCCAACCGGCGGTCCTCCATGAAGTGGCGATTCCATTTTAGCGGAGCCCTTCGGTTCGTGAGAATGGTGTCGGGACGGCCTTTTCCATCGCCCGGGAAGCACGGTTTTTCAGACAGAATGGGTGTTGGGTGCTGGGTGTTAGGTCCCTTTTTTCAAGAACCCAACACCCAACACCTAACACCCAGCACCGAGCACCGATTTTTCGAAGGGTCGGAAAGGCTGAATCCATATGGGTTTCCACGGGCCGAACGGCTCTGATACATGAGGGCTCTCACCTTACCCTCTCCCACGGCGAGAGGGTTTTGAGATGACTTGCACTCTCCCGGACTGAGCGGCGATGTTTATCTACCGCGTAACCTGGAAGGCGTTTTGGGCGCGGCGCCGGGTCGCCTCTCTCATGAGCCTGTTTTTGGGCCTGGCCATCGGCCTCGTATGGCTGAGCTGGGATACGGACCGGGCGCATCAGGAATACATGAATCGGCTCTGGCAGGCGGTCGGGACGCCCTTCTACGTGCGGAACCTCCAGGCGGACCCCGCTC
>JAUQPV010000272.1 GCA_030550225.1 Acidobacteriota bacterium
CTCCTACGGTAGTGATCAAGAAATGCAAGAAATGACGGATCTTTCGGAACGCCGGGAGTCATCCCGGCGTCCCCCTGTCCTGGCGCCGCCGGTGACGGCGGCGTCCAAGACATAGAACACCGGCAGAGATGCCGGTGTCATCCTTGCGGAGCTGGCAGGGATGCCGACATCAGTCCCATGTGGATCACTACCACTCCTACGATGTTAGGTCCTTTTTCAAGCACCCGACGCCGAAATCTTACCCAGAGCCGACGCATGGGATGGAAGGCACAGGTCCCGTGGGAGCCCTTCGTCGGGGCCGTCGTATGGGCGGCCGGGTTTTTCCAGGAGACCCCACCGTGGTTGAGGCCCGTCCTGGCCGTCGTCGGGGCGGCGCTCTGGATGCGGGGGGTCGGTCGGATCGATTCAGCCGGCCGGGCTGGCTGGGTCGGCTGGGCCGCCGGGACTCTCTTCTACGTGCCTGTCTTGGCATGGCTTCCAGGGACCGTCGTGACGTACTCGACGACGCCCGGGCCGGTCGCATGGCTCCTGATCCTCTTGCTGGACGCTTACCTGGGGACATACTGGGCTCTCTGGGCCTGGACCGTCGTGCGCCTCCGTCGATACCCCTGGGGGACTTGGGCCTGGCCCTGGGTAGGGGCGCTTCTGTGGGTCGGCCTCTCACAGGTCCGTTCGACCGTACTGACAGGCTTCCCGTGGGGTCAGGTCGAAACTCTCTTGGTCGAATGGCCCTGGGTCGTGCAATGGGCCGACCTCCTGGGCGGTTTTGCTTTGGGGGGATGGCTCCTGCTGGCCGGCTGGGCCCTCATGCGTATTGCAGATTGCGGATTGCGAATTGCGAATTGGAGGAGGGGTGTGAACCGACCCCAATTCGCAATCCTCCTAATGGTCCTACTATGGCTTCTTCCATGGGGCTACAGCCGGTGGGCCCAGCGGCAATGGCAGGCTCAGGCGACCCGGACCGAGACCCTGTCCGTTCGTATCGTCCAGCCCAGCATCCCCCAGGACCTCAAGATGACGGCCCTCCGGGCCTTGGACTGGTTCCGTCGGCAGGTCGACCTCAGCTACCTGGACGAGCCGGGCCGAGTCCAATTGGTCGTGTGGCCCGAGGGATCCGTTCCCTTTTACCTCGGGCCGGACACCGTCTGGTGGGGTCTTTTACAGGACCTCCAGTACCACAATCGGGCCTACCTGCTCCTTGGAGCCGATCGGTGGGCGCGCCGAAGTCCACCGGTCGTCCATAACAGTGTGTTCCTGCTCGACCCCGAGCTTCGGGTCGTGGACTTCTACGACAAGGTCCACCTGGTCCCCTTTGGGGAGTATGTCCCCTTGGCTTCCGTCCTCTTCTTTGTCGACCGGATGGTCCAGGGGATCGGAGACTTCGCGCCTGGCACCCGCTTAAAGCCTATCGAATCGCCCTGGGGGCCCCTGGGTGTTCAGGTCTGCTTCGAAAGTATCTTCCCGGACCTGAGCCGGCGTCTCGTCCGGGCCGGGGCCCGTCTGCTCATTACGGTTACAAACGACGCCTGGTTCGGCCGAAGTTCGGGAGCCTTTCAGCACCTGCTCCACACGCGTCTGCGGGTCGTCGAAACCCGACGGGCCATGCTGTTTGTGGCCAACTCGGGGATTTCGGCCCGTCTGGACCCCGACGGAACGCTTCGGTGGAAGACGCCGCTGTGGGCCGAGACGGCCGTAGACGACGGCCGGGTTCCTTTAATGACCGGCGGTCTTACCGTCTGGGTCCGGTGGGGATGGGCCGTCGATACATTGAGCTGGGTAGCGACGCTGGGTTTACTCGGACTCGCCGGGTGGCCAAGTCCCCATGTTCGCCAGGAATCGCAGGGCCCAGCGGGCATCGATGCGGCCTGACCGTAACCCTTCGAGGACCTGGGCGGCCAAGAGTGTTTTCGGGGCGGGGGGGAAGACGTGGACTAAGTCCCGGAACGTGCGGAGGGAGCGCAACGCTTCCGGGGGGAGGACCATCGCTTCATACAGGGCCTCGGCATCCTGCCAAGGGGCCATGAACTGACAGACGGAGCATCCCCGGGAATAAGCCCCTAAATCGGAAGGGGCGAGTTCTATCCACGAAGGGACCTGGGGAGCGGTCCGGGCGGTCGGCATGCGGTAAGGCTCGGCACACCATCCGCAGTTCACCCGAGGCGTGACGACAGTCACCCAACCCCGAAGACGACCGGCCCGGAGGGCCGACGCGAAGCCCATGTGCCACAGCCGATGAATCGCATGGAGGGGCGTCGGATAAGCGACGCTGACCAGGACCGGCTTCCGGGTGCTGGCCAGCAGGAGCGCCTGGAACATCTGGGGTAGGCCATTCCATTCGGCCAGGATGCCACCTGGCTCGTCCATATGCTTCTCCAGCCATCGGGGAAAGGCCTCGGTCGGGACGACCTCCGCCAAGCCGTCCCACCGACCCCACCGGTCATGGACCCCGACCCAGGGAAAGGGCGTCACTTCTGCAAGTTGCTGAACAAGTCGGACCGTCCACCACGCCTTGACGATGTCCGTCGGCCCGACCAAGAGCCAGACCCCGGCGGCTTCCTGGGTAGCCCACTGGCGGAGGGCCGCCCAGAGGTCGCTCCAGTGAATGTTTTCTTCGAGCGTACGCTGCCAACGGGTCGGCTCGATCAGGCGGATCCAGCCGAGCCGATGGTCCCCCCGGCGAGTCAGTTGAAACAGCCACGCCAGCCGTCGGCGGTACAGGTCGACCCACCACAGCCCGGACCGCTCTGGGAAAAAGGCCAGGTCCATCCAAGCCTGACCCATGTCGGCCTGACGCCAGACTTGCTCGAATAACGACGGCTCCAAAACCCGGAGAGCCCGTTCCGGTGTGTGATAGTCGACCCACGCCTCACCGCCCGTCTGATGGACCGTAAAGAAGGGCCGCCGGTAGCGGATGCTCTCCTGAAGCTGAAAGGACCAAAAAGTGTCTTCCCCCGACCGAGGTGAAAAGACCCAGGGTCGTAGGACGTCCACCTGAAAGCCCGCCGCCTCCAGTCGAGACCATTCCGACCGACGTTGCCGAGCCCAGGGACGCCACGCGTCCACGGGCAGGAGGACCCAGCGGAGGGGGCGATCCGACAACCAGGCGAGAGCCGCCCGCAGGGGAGCCGGGACCCATCGGAAGCTCCCGATGACAATCGCTTCTCCCCAGCGTCCCCAAGGGATCAGGGCCCAGGGCAGGGCGATGGCCTCGGGTCCCGTCTCGACCGAGGCAAGGTCATCGGCCGAGTCGACGACGGATGCGGACGGGATCGGCGCATGGTTCAGGGTATAAAAGAGCTCACCCGCCGAGATCCATTCCCGCTCGACGGCCAACGCCGCTAAGGTGAGGTCGTCGGCCCCCTCTGCCGATCGGAGAAGCTGTTGGACTTGTACGGGCGTTAATAGACCCGTCGATATCAGCCACTCACCCACCGGCGTCACGGCGTACTCTGGACCACGGGCTTGCTGTCAGGGATGACCTTCAGGACTTGCGTGATCGCATCCTCCGCCTCCCGACGGGTCGCATAGGGTCCGACCCGGACGCGGTACAGGCCCTTCGCCGAGGGCTCCATATAGGCCGGGAGCCCTTGCGCTTTCAGCTTCTCGACGAGGACATGGGCTTTCGCCGAATCCTGAAGGGCGATGACTTGAAGGATAAATTTTCCCGCCGGCACCGGCGGGGGTTCGGTCGGAGGCGACGACGGAGGCGGCTTCGGAGACGGCACCTCGGCTGGTCCGGCCGGGGGCGCCGGAGACGGACTCGCTGAAGGCGTCGGGGG
>JAUQPV010000273.1 GCA_030550225.1 Acidobacteriota bacterium
AGCTTTGTGTGCCTGCTGGGGAATGCCGTGTGGGCCCTGGTGTGAAGGGGCAATAGGACAATAGGGCAGTAAGGGGGGATGGGTCTAAACGTCGCTCCTATTAATCCCTTACGGCCTTATTGCCTTACTGCCGGACTGCCTTATCAGAGGTCTCCACGATGGTCGACGTCTGGCTGGAACGGATTCTGTTTTACGGCCTGGCCCTGGTGACCGTGGGCTCGGCCCTGGTCGTGACCTTCGGTCGGAATCTGGTCCGGTCGGCCTTTGCCCTGTTTTTTACGCTCATGGGCATGGCGGCTATGTTCGTGTATCTGGCGGCCGACTTCGTGGCCCTCGTGCACATCCTGGTCTACATCGGGGGCATCCTGGTCTTGATCCTGTTCGGCATCTGGCTGACTCATCGGGTCATCGACCTGGACATCCGGGCCGGCCGGATTCAGCTTATCCCCGGCCTGATCTTGGGCCTCGTCCTGATGGGCCTCTTGGGGCTGACCATCCGGAGCTTTAACCTGGCGGCCCGGACGCCGGCCCCCTACCGGGCGACGGCGTCCGGGATCGGACGTCTGCTTCTGTCGACCTACTTACTTCCCTTCGAGATCGCCTCGGTGGCTCTGGTGGTCGCCCTCGTCGGGGCCATCGTCATCGGCCGGCGGGAGACGTCCCGATGAAGCTTAAGAAAGACTTCTTAGAACTCTTGCGGACGGACCCGGAATTTTACGAGGAGGTCCGCCGGACGGTCCTGACCGACGAGATCCTGAACCTGCCAGCCCTCGTCCGGGAGCTGGCTCAGGTAGTCCGGGAGTCCGCGGAGCGGACCGACCGGCAGATCGCTCAGCTAACGGAGAACATGGGGGCCTTGACGGCTCGGGTCGACCAGCTGACGGAGGACGTAAGACAGCTGACAGGCCGGGTCGACCAACTGACGGAGAACATGCTGGCCTTGACGGCCCGGGTTGACCAGCTGACGGAGGACGTGCGGGCCCTGACGGCCCGAGTCGACCAGCTGACGGAGCACATGCAGACCCTGACGGCTCGGGTTGACCAGCTGACGGAAGACGTGCGAGCCCTGACGGCTCGGGTCGACCGGCTGACGGAGGACGTGCGAGCCCTGACGGCTCGGGTCGACCAACTGACGGAAGACGTGCGGGCCCTGACGGCCCGAGTCGACCAGCTGACGGAGGACGTGCGTCAACTGACACTTCAGGTCAGCCGTCTGGCAGGCCAAGTCGGCCGGCTGTCGGGGGAAGTCGGGGGGCTACTGGAGATCAAGTACCGCCAACACCCTTATGGCTACTTTGGGGGGATCCTGCGGCGGGCCCGTTGGGTCGCGGGCGACGAGTTAGAGGACCTCCTGGAGTCGGCCGTTCAGATGGGTCGGCTCACGGCCAAGGAGATTCAGGTCCTCCGGATGACGGACGTTATCGTCCGGGGCCTCCGGGAGGGCCGGACGGTGTGGCTAACTGTCGAGGTTTCAGGCACGATCGACCGGGATGACATCCAACGGGCCTTGGAGCGGGCCGCTCTGCTGGCTCGGTGTGTCCCTGACGAGGTCCTGCCGGTTGTAGCCGGTATAAACTGCCCGGAGGAGGTCCGGGAGGGTGCCCTGCGGGTCGGCGTCTGGGTCGTGCAGGACGGCCAGGTCTTTGCACCCGCATCCCAGGAGGCGAATCGATGACGGCGGTGACGTTACCGGAAGTCTTGACCGTAGCGGCCTTGCTGTTCGTCCTGGGCTTGGTCGCTATCTTCACCCGGAAAAACGCCATCGGTATCCTGATGGGCGTCGAGCTGGTCTTGAACTCGGCGAACTTGAACCTGGTCGCCTTTGCCCGGTTCAACGGCCTGGACCTAAACGGGCACGTCTTTGTCCTTTTCGTCATCCTCTTGGCGGCCATCGAGGCGGCCGTCTTCCTGGCGATCTGTTTGGCCATCTACCGTCGGTTCCGGGACATCGCCGCCGACCAGGTCCGGGAACTACAGGGGTAGTACGGCTGGATCAGGAGCGTCATCATGGAAGGTGGGACGGTGACGGCAATCGTGCGGGCGACGCAGGCTTCCCTGCGACTGTTTGGGCCCGAGGCCTGGCTGACCGTCGGTCTCTTGGTCTTGCTCGTCCTGGACTTGGTATGGCGGGACGTCCGCAAGCGGTTCGTCCTTTCGGGGACGGCCTTCGGCATCGCCTTGGGAGCGATCATCCTGGCCATACCCCTCCTTTCCCATGCGCCGACGGAGATCTTCTCGGGCTTACTGGTCGTCGACCCCTTCGGGACGTACTTGAAGATCGTCATCGGCGTGGCGACCCTCCTGACGATCCTGGTCTCCGTCCGAAATCGAGAGCTGGCCGACTATCCGGTCGGGGAGTACTACGTCCTCTTGCTGGGGCTTCAACTGGCCTGCATGCTTCTGGTCGGGGCCGTCCACTTTGTGATGATCATGCTGGCCCTCGAGATGGTCAGCGTGAGCTCGTATCTGCTGGTTGCCTACCGGAAGGTGCATTCGCCTTCCATCGAGGCCGGCCTGAAGTACATCGTGTTTGGGGCGGCCGCTACGGGAGCCATGCTGTATGCCGTGAGCTGGATTTACGGGTTGACCGGCACGCTGTACCTTTCGGAGGTCGCCCGACGGCTTCCGACGATGACGATCTCGCCGGGCTGGCTCGTCGTCATGCTCCTGCTGTCGGCGGGCCTGACCTTCAAGATTGCGGCCGTGCCGTTTCACTTTTGGGCACCCGACGCCTACCAGGGCGCGGCGACGCCCGTGGCGGCCTTCCTGACGGTCGCCCCCAAGGCGGCGGGCTTTGCCATGCTGGTCCGGATCTTCTATCACGGCTTTTCGATCTACCGGCCCGAGGCCGAAACCTGGGAGGCCATCCCGGGCCTCGGTTGGCCCCTGTTCCTGAGTGTCGTGGCGGCCGTCACGATGACGTGGGGAAATACGGTCGCCCTCTGGCAGAAGAACATCAAGCGGATGTTGGCCTATTCGAGTATCTCCCATGCCGGCTACATGCTGATGGCCGTCTTGACGGGGACGCGGGAGGGGCTTCAAGCCCTGCTTTTTTACGTCGTGGCCTACATGGTCATGAACATGGGGGCCTTCTTCACGGTCCTGGCCCTTTCGGACGTGACGGACCAGTACGAGGACATCGCGGCCTACCAGGGTCTGGCGGCCCGTTTTCCCGAGCTGACATGGGTCATGGCCTTTTTCCTGTTGTCGCTGGCCGGGATCCCGCCGTTCATCGGGTTCTTTGGGAAGTTCTTCCTCTTTGCGGCGGCCATCCGGGGCGGCTGGGCGTGGCTGGCCGTCTTGGCCGTCTTGAACAGCGTCGTGTCCCTGTTCTACTACGTGTACGTCATCAAGAACATGGTCATCGAGCGGCCCGGCGAGTTCCGGCCCGTCTTTTCGTGGAGCCCGGCTTACCGGGCCGTCCTCGTCCTGGGCGTGGCCGTCTTAGTCCTGGGGATCCTGTTCTCCCCGATTTACGGGTGGACGGCCCGTTCGTCGTATGTCGTCGAGACGTTTGGGATGGCCCTGCGGGCGATGGGAAAGTAGATGCGGTCCCGGGTCGGGCCCTCGGAGCCAAAGGCTGGATGTCTCGCGTCTCCCATCGACTTTTCGGGCACCTGGGACCCGGGACCTGGTCCTGCCAGGGAGGCCCCCTTATGGCGGTCACCGTGGATTTAACGGGAAAGGTCGCTGTCGTCGCCGCGGCGAGTCAGGGCATCGGCCGGGCCGTCGCCGAGGCCCTGGCCCGAGCCGGGGCGACCGTTTCGATATGCGCC
>JAUQPV010000274.1 GCA_030550225.1 Acidobacteriota bacterium
GGACTATGCGGACATCGAGTCCATCCTCGACCTTCGGACGACGCCGTCGCGGCTTTACGGCGGTCTGGGATTTGCTGCCGTCGACAAGAACCGCAACCTGCAGGGCACTTTGAAGCTGACCTATATCATCCCGAACCTGGCGGGCCGTCACGAGTTCAAGATCGGTGGTAACTTCCAGCGACTGGGGTACGAACACACGACGAACTACACGGGGAAGAAGTACTGCTTCCAGTTCTATGATGCGGCGACGGGCACGATCAAGGAGAAGTGCACGACGACGGGCAACATCATCCGATGGCGGACTTACAACAGTGGGCTTTGCACGTCTTTGGGCGGCTTCTCCCGGCCCTGCGCCCGTGTCGACTTGCGGCGGAACCGGGTCAGCCCGAACACCCTCGAGGTCTCGACGGACTATCTGAACTTCTTTGCGCAGGACAGTTGGAGCATCCTGCCGAACCTGACCCTGAAGCTCGGCGTGCGGTGGGAGCGTCAGCACCTGGCGGGCGCCGGCGACCTGGCTCAGGAAGTCACGCTGTCGAACAACTGGTCGCCCCGGGTCGGCTTCGTATGGGACTTCATGAACGACCGGAAGGGCAAGATTTACGCTTACTACGGGCGGTTCTACGAGAAGATCCCCCTGGACGCCGTGTTCCGTTCCCTGTCCTCGGAGGAGTCTATCGACATCTTCTCTGTCGCTCCCCTGAACGCGTCGCTCCCCTGAACGCCGACCCCTTCGCCTGGCTGGACTACATCACGAACCTGAACCTTCAGTATGCGGCCATCGAGTACGGCGCCACGCCGACGATCTGGTGCGACGGCAAGTCCTTCATCGACAAGGCGACGGGTCAGGAAGTGAGCGACGAGCCGTGGTGCAAGGGCGTGAAGATGAAGGCCCAGCACGTGCACGAGTTCACCGTCGGCCTCGAGCGACAGGTGTTCGAAGATATCGTCGTGTCGGCCCGCTATCAGCGTCGCTGGATCGGCCAGGTCATCGAGGATACTCAGCTCAACACGGCGCGGGACATCTTCGTAACGGGTACATCCCAGTCGGGTCTTCCCGTCGATTTTGGGACGTTCGTCGTGACGAACCCGAACGCCAAGTACGTGTGCAATCCGGGTGATGACGTACTGATGTACGACCCAGTGCACGAGGTCGTTTTGGGTTGTAGCAGTACCGGCCAGTTGTTCCCGGACCCCAAGCGGGACTACAACGCCTTCGAGTTTACCGTCACGAAGCGATTCAGCAAGAACTGGCAGGTCCAGGCGGCGTACCGGTATGCGACCCTGAAGGGCCACTATTCGGGTCTCTACTTCCCCGAGTACGGCCAGTCGGACCCGAACATCACGGCGCTCTATGACTTTCCTCAGAACGATGAGATTATGGGCTTCACCTATGTGGACGGGCCGCTACCGGGCGAGCGTCGGCACGTGGCCCGGATCTTCGGGTCGTACAGCTTCGACTTTGGCCTGAACCTGGGCGTCGGCCTGTCGGTCGAGTCGGGTACGCCACTGGCCCCGAACGGTTGCATCTTGCTGTACGGTTGTGGCATGCGGTACCTCCAACCGCGAGGCTCGGGCATCCAGACGCCGGAAGGGAAATTGATCAAACGGACGGATACGATCTTCAATGCGGACGTGCATGCGGACTACACCTTCAAGCTGGGCGGCGGTCGTCGGCTGGCCCTCATCGTGGACGCCTTCAACATCTTCAACCGGCAGGCAGCGACGGCTTACCAGCAGAACGTGGAACTCGAAATGCTGGAATTTGAAGAGACAGGCGCCCCGACGCATCCCGACTACGGGCGGGTGACGGCTCGCTCGGCCCCCTTGGCGGTTCGTCTGGGTCTGCGGTTCAGCTGGTAAAATGAACTCTTAATTCCTTCGGGGGGCGTCGCCTCAAGGGCGCGACGCCCCCATGTCCCAAATACTGAACGTTGCATTCCCCCACCCTTTTTGCCCCCCCTGCGCTATAATGAAGGTCCCGGGTGTGGGTGCCGAAGCCTGTCAATCCGCACCCTGTGAGGATGAGGTCCATGAGGTCCCTACCATCCCATCGTCACGCCGTTTTCTTATCTTCCCACAGGCCGGAGGCCTACCCTCCTGCAGGCGGGGACGCCTACGCTCCCACAGGCCAGGAGGCCTGCGCTCCCGCAGACGGGGACGTCTGCATTCCCGCAGACGGGGACGCCTGCGCTCCGGCAGGCGGGGACGTCTGCATTCCCGCAGGCGGGGACGCCGCAGGCGGGGACGCCTGCGCTCCGGCCTATCTGCCCATCGGCCTGATCACTCTATCCCTTTGGCTGTGGAGCGTCCTGCTCTTGCCAGCCCAGGAGGCGCCGAAGCCATCCTCGCAGGAGCAGGTTTACACTTTCCCGGGGGCACAGGCCCGGGTCGAGGTCCGTCTCGGCCAGGTCGAGGTCTTCGTCTATGACGACAAGGGCCAATTTGTATACGGCCTAAAGCCCGAGGACTTCGAGCTGACCGTTGACGGGAAGGCCTACCCGGTCCGCTATGTGGACCTCATGGCCCTCGAGAAGCCGCCGGCCGGTCCGGAAGCACTGCCGCCGACGCAGGTCGCCGGCGAGGTCGTCCGGCCCTATCAGCAGGCTGGTGCCGTCCCACCGAGGACGCCCTTTAATACGTTTATCATCCTGTACGACAAGGCCCACACGGGGGGCCTGACCTTGGCCACGCTGAAGGAGTCCCTGCGGCAGTTTTTAGAGGAACTCCATCGGATGGGAGCCTACTTCATGTTCGTGAGCCTGGACGCCAACGGGGGCTTTCGGGTCGAGCACGGGCTAACTCAAGACGTGGACCTGGTGTTAAAGACTCTGGAGCGGGCCGGGGCGGGCGTGCGGGGGGCTTCGTGGACGGTCAGCCGGCTTTCGACGCTGGATAGCATCCTGGAGCGGCTCGAGGGTTGCTCCATCTATGAGGATCTCGGCCGGCGGGAGATGTGCTACGAGCAAATCGCCCGGGATGCCTTCCATACGGCCCGCAACATGGGCCTCGAGGACCGGCGGGTCGCCCAGAACTTGGAAAATTCTCTTCGGACGGTCTTTGACTTCCTGGCCCACGTGCCGGGTCGGAAGAGCGTCTTGTTTGTCTCTGAGGGTTTCGATCCGACGGGGAATTACTACCTGTCGTATGCACTCCAAGCCTTCCGATGGAACGTCCAGCGGCATGACATTCCCCCCACGGTAGAGGTTTCGATCGCGCAGGAGTTCCAGCGAGAATTGAGCACCTACTCGGCTGAGGTTCGCACCTACGAAGAAATCGTCCGCTCGGCCAACACGGCGGGCTTGACTATCTACTGGGTCAATCCGACTCAATCGAACCCCGAGTGGGGCGCCGAGACGAACATCCGGCCGACGATCACGGCCGAGTTCAACGTCGTGAACATTCAGTACCAGATGGCGGGCATCGCCGAGCAGACGGGCGGCGTGGCCTGGACGTCGCCGACGGGCCTCGACAAGTTCTTCCAGCAAATCGGGAGCGACTTTCGGCACTACTACCTCATCAGCTTTGACCTGGGGGCACTTCCCGACAGCATTAAGCACCATTCGATTCAGGTAAAGGTCCGGCGGCCCGGCCTGAAAGTCCGGACCCGGCGAGCTTATGCAGAAATTCCGTGGCCTCTGCGGGTCAGCCGTCAGTTGGCGGCCGCCTTGGACTTTGCGGACCTCTATCCCTGGCCGGACGTCCCCCTATCCCTTCGGCACCTCTGGCGGGCTCCCCAGGCTCTTGACCTTCA
>JAUQPV010000275.1 GCA_030550225.1 Acidobacteriota bacterium
GCCAGGAAGGCCAAGACCAAGATCCACGGCCCAAGCCACGCATTCCGGGTCGTCATCGTTCACCTCCCGAGGTTCGGTCTTGGATATTGGGTATTAGGTGTTGGGTGTTAGGTCCTTTTTTTGAAAGCCTAATAGTGCCGTTCGGTTCGTGAGAATGGCGTTAAGACGGCCTTTTTCAGCGGCCGGGAAGCACGATTTTTCAAACAGAATGGGTGTTGGGTTCTGGGTGCTGGGTGTTGGGTTCTTGAAAAAAGGGACCTAACACCCAACACCCAGCACCGAGCACCGATTTTTCGAAGGGTCGGAAAAGCTGAATCCACACGGGTTTCCACGAACCGAACGGACCTACCAAGGTCGTGCTCAACATGGGATCGACGCCACCGTCACCGGTAGCGTCGGGCCAGGGCGGACGCCGGGATGACCCCCGGCATCCCCAAAGATCAGTCCTTCCTTGATCATCACCAAACCTAACACCTAATACCCAACACCCAGCACCCGATTACTCAAAGGGCCGCCATGTCGGCGTCTTGTTTTCTCCGGCGTGGGTGAGCTGGCGGACGTCTCGGCCCCACCGGTCCATCGTATAGACCTGGAACCGGCCGGTGCGGTTCGATGCGAACACGAGGTGAATCCCGTCAGGCCCCCAGGCCGGGGACTCGTTACTGCCCTGATTTTCCGTGAGGCGGATGACCTCGTTGGTCGTCAGGTCCAGGACGTAGATGTCGAAGGTCAAGCCATGCCGGGAGACGAAGGCCAGGCGGGCCCCATCGGGTGACCAGGCCGGGCGGTCGTTGTACTCTCCAAAGAAGGTCAGCTGGCGGACGTTACCACCGTCGGCGTCCATGACGTAAATCTGGGGGCGGCCCGAGCGGTCTGACGTAAAGGCGATTTGGCTCCCCGAGGGCGACCAGGTCGGCGAACTCTCGATGGCCTTCGAGAACGTTAATCGTCGGAGGCCCGTGCCGTCGGCGTTGATGACGTAAATCTCGGCGTTGCCGTCCATGGCACCGACGAAGACGATGCGCTGGCCGTCCGGGGACCACTGGGGCGTCGAGGTCAGACCGCCCCGGTCGACCAGGGTCCGGAGCTGGCCGGTGATGAGGTCGAAGAGGACCAGGGCCGAGACGCCTTGCCGGAGAGACGTAAAGACGACCTGATGGTGACGGGGCCGCAGGTCTGGAAACAGGTCTACGTAATCGTTCCGGGTGATGCGGGTTTGATTCTCTCCGTCGTAGTCCATCACGTAAATCTCGGGGTTGCCGTCCCGGGTCGAGGAGAAGGCGATCTTGGAGGTGAAGATGCGGTCCCGGATCCCGAAGAGGGCGGCCAGGATTTCGTCGGCAAAGTGGTGGGCCATCTGACGGACGAGTTTGGGATTCCATGTGTACCGGCGTCCGAGGCGGAGTTCGTTCGTCGCCACGTCCCACAGGCGGGCCTCGGCCCATATCTGTTGCTGGTCGCGGCCGACCTTCAGGAGGACCAGGAACTGGACCTCTTGGGCCTTCCAGGGCGTCACGTCCACAGCCTCGCCCCGATAGGACGGCAAAGCGTCATAGGCCGTCTCCGGCAGGAGCGTGAAGAGGCGGCTGAACGTGAGGTCGTCGACGAGGGTCTTCCGGAGGGTGGCGGCCCACTCGACGAGCTCGGCGTCGGTCTGGACCGTCCAGGCCCGGGGAACGGCGACTCGGATGGGTTGAAAGCCCTCGGCGGCGATGACGTCCGACACGACGGCCTGCCCCCAGGCCGCGGCCTGAAGCCCAAACAGAAAGAGGCCCCAGCAGGCGACGAATCGAAGCCCTGCCCGAAGCTCGACGGGTCGCCCACTCTTCCATTTCACCGACCCCATTCCGAACCCCCTTCATCCCATATCCCGCATCCCGAATCCCTCATCTCGCATCCCTTATGGCTTATATCGGAACACGATGTCAAAGGAGAGGGTCTCCCCCGCATAAGCCGGCGGCAGGGCGGGAAAAGGCGCCGCCAGACGCACGGCCCGTTCGATGGACATATCATACTGGGGGTCCCCGCTGGATTCCAAAACTTGGAACTCGATGACCTGACCGGCCCGATTGAGGGTAAAGAACACACGGGCCTGGTAGACGGTCGACTCGCCCCGGGGCGGGATTAGGGGACGCCAGTTTGTCCGGATGCGCCACTTCACGGCCTGGATGTAGTCCTGATACGGGAAGACGATGCCGCTCAGGCCCTCCTCGCCGCCCGGTCCCGAACCGCTTCCGATCCCCATCTGAACGGCCGTCCCCCCAGCCGGCCCGCCGGTCGTCGGGCCAGGGACCGACGGCGTGACGGGTTGGTCTGTCTTCCGAGCCCGGATGTTGGGAGCGACCGTCGGACGTTCGGGCGAGGACTTCCGGGCCGACGGCTTTTCGGGAAGCTCCGGCATGTCGTCCGGCCGGGGCGGCGGGGCCGGTGGGGTTTCCTCGTACTTTCGGATCCCACGGGGCACGACGGGCGGCGGCGACGCCGGGGGCCCAACTGACTCGAGCAGGTCGACCCGGATCGAAGTCCCGCCGCCGCCCAGGCGGGCGACCGTCCCCGGCGAGAACGCCGGACCGCCCCACCGGGCAAAGGCCATGAAGACCGAGACGTGAAGGAGGACCGAGGCGATCCACCCGACACGGTGGCCGGCACGGCTCAGACTCATGGCTTTCTCTCAGGCGTCCACGGTCGCGTCAGGAGGCCGACTCGCGTGATCCCGTACCGCCGCAAGGTGTCCAGGAGCTGGATGACCCGCTCATACGGGACGGCCGCATCGGCCCGCACGTAGACGGACCGGTCCTTCCACGTCGGGGCCCCCTGCCGGATGAAGTCCTCTAACTGTTCGGCTGTCACGGGGAAGCGGTCAAAGTAGTACAGGCCCTCCCGTGTGATCGACACGACCAAGCGTTCTTCTTGGGTCAGACTCGCCGATCGAGCCCGGGGAAGCTGGACGTCGATGGTCCGCTGGAGTAAGGGCGCCGTCAGCATGAAGATGATGAGCAGGACCAGGACGATGTCCACGAAAGGGATGACGTTGATCTCAGCCAGGACGTCGTCTTCGTCCCGGGATCGCCGAACTTGCGGCATCGGTCCTCCGGTTTAGCTCGTGAGAATCCTGATGGACTCGACTTTTCCGATTCTTCGAGAAAAGCGAACGGCGAATGGCGAACGTACCTTTCGGATCCACCGTGCACCATCTCATATCCCGCATCTTGCCCTCATCCCGGCGAACGGAGGGGCCGTTCGGCGACACGGGCCTCGGCCGCCTTGGACGGGGGCGGGGTCGCCTCGGCCAACCGTTGCTGAAAGACCCACTGGTCCAGGACGTAGGACCCGAAGTCTCGGAGCTCTGTCCGGTACCGGCGGTTTTTCTGGACAAAGACGTTATACCCGATGAGGGCCGGGATGGCCGCCGCCAGGCCCATCGCCGTGGCGACCAGGGCCTCGGCGATCCCCGGGGCGACGACCGACAGGTCGGCCGTCCGGTAGCGACCGATGGACTCGAAGGCCGCAATGATGCCCAGGACGGTCCCGAAGAGACCGACAAAGGGGGCCACGCCGGCCGTCGTCGCCAGGAAGCCCAGCTGCCGTTCCAGGTCTTCCAAGACCTCGTTGGCCGTGCGCTCGACAGCCGGTTCCAACTCTCGTCGCCAGTCGATGGACTGGTCCGAGAAGGCCTGGGCCCAGGCCCGCCGCTGTTGAAACAGCTGGACGAAGACCCGGGCGTACCCGCTGGCCTTGGCGTGGTA
>JAUQPV010000276.1 GCA_030550225.1 Acidobacteriota bacterium
CCGATCTGGCCTCATGCGGTCCCCTCCCACGGGGCAGAGGGGGCCTCGACTTCTGAGGGGGCGTGAGGGCCGGGCGGAGGGGGCTTCCCTCCTCCGCCTGGTCCGGAGCGCAGACGTCCCCGTCTGCGGGAGCGCAGGCGTCCCCGCCTGCCGGAAGGCAGACGTCCCCGTCTCTCCTGGCGTTCCGCAATGCACTGCGGACGCCGCCGTCACCGGCGGCGCCGGGACAGGGGGACGCCGGGATGACTCCCGGCGTCCTGAGAGATCAGTCATTTCTCGATCACTGCTAGCATTTGTATACTGTTTTGATACAGTTCGAGCGGCGCGCTTCTATCTGCATCCTGCATCGGTGTTTTCTATCCTCCAATTTCAGGGGCGGCCTGGCCCATACCTAAAAATCAGAATGCCAAACGCTTGGAAGCTGGCTCTTCTAAAGTTAGCTGTTCGTGGGTTAGCGACGTGGAAGCGAGTTCAATTTCCTGCACGGGCCATCGGTGGCGACGAATGGGTCTATCGCTGGCGGCTGGATTTTCTGCTCGATCGCTATGAGGCGGACACGCGAGCCTGGTGCAGGCGGCTAGTGCGGCCGGGGATGATCGTCCTCGATATCGGGGCTCATATCGGGTACTATACTCGTCTCTTCTCCGAGTGGGTGAAGGATGAGGGGAGCGTCCTGGCCTTTGAGCCCTGTCCTGAAAACTACGCAGTTTTGCAGTTTAATCTACGAACCCATCGATTTAAAAACGTACGTCTTTTCGACAAAGCTGTCAGTTCCGAAGACGGTCGGGCCCTCCTGTTCATTTCCCCTGGTCATTCTAATCACAGCCTGATGGCGGGTTATACGGAGTCGCAGGGGCAGGTCGAGGTCGAGACCGTCGCCCTTGATTCCTTCTTACCCCGCTATCAGATCGCTCGTGTGGACTTTGTGAAGATCGACGTAGAAGGAGGCGAGGTCTTGGTCTTGGAAGGAATGCGCCAGACGGTGCGGCGGTCGCTCCCCAGTCTGCACATGATCGTGGAATACAACCCGGTCGCCTTACGGGCAGGCGGGTATCCCCCGAGGGCCCTCTTGCGTCTATTGAATGAGATGGGGTTTCAGCCTTACCGAATCGGCCCAGGCGGTTCGCTCGGCGAGGTCAACACCGATTCCGATGAAACCGTCAATCTGTTATGTATTCCCAAGTAGGAGAGGAGCAGGAGGCCAGCCGAACGGTGATGCGATGGGATGTCGTCATTTACTGTCCGGACACCCACATCCTCTACGACGCGACGCTCCCGGACCGAAAGGGTGTGGGCGGCGGTCTGATGGCGCGGCTCCGTCTGGCGCAGGCCCTGGCTCGACAAGGCCATCAGGTCACGGTCATCGCCCATGTCACCCGTCCGCATGTTCATGGGGGCGTGGCCTATCTTCCGCTGGACCAAGCCGACCGTAAACGGACGGCGGACGTCCTGGTTTTGGTCAGCAGTGGGGGTGCCCTCAGCCTGGAGCCGGCCCTGGCATTGCCGATACAGGCTTCCTTGCGGGAGGTGTGGCTTCATGGGTTTGTACCTATCCAAGGACTCGACCGCTTATCTTTTGACTTTATCATCCCTTGTAGCAACTTCATCCTGGACGTGATTCGGAAAGACTGGGACCTCGCCGAACGACCCGCCTTTGTCATTTACAATGGATTTCCTCGGGTGGCCTCTCGCATCGGGTCTCTCCTCCGTCGGCGGCACCCCTTCCGCCTGATTTACACCAGTCATCCTTCCAAGGGCCTGGCGACGGCCCTGCGGGTCTTAGATAAACTCCGGGCCCGGGACCCCCGCTATCACCTCTACGTCTTTGGCGGCGATGCCCTTTACGGGGGTCGGGATACGCCTCTGCCCCATCAGCCGGGGGTCACCTACATGGGCACGCGGGGCCAACCCCAGGTCCTTCGGGCCCTGGAGAGTTCGGCCGTGGCGATCCTCCTCCAAGACCGTCCGGAACCCTTCGGCATGGTCTTGACGGAGGCGATGCACTGCGGGGCGATTCCCGTCGCTTCGCCGGTCGGGGCTTATCTGGAAATCGTCCGCCACGGATGGAATGGCATCCTGGTTTCCGGCGATCACCGCTCCGAGGAGGTCCAATCGGAAGCGGCCGAATGGATCCACCGCCTCACCCAGCGCCCGGACTGGGCGGCGGCGATCCGTCGGAACGCCATGCAGATTCCGTGGGATTGGGATACTCAGGCAAGGGCCTGGGCCGACCATTGGGCTTGGGTCCTACGGGGCCAAGGCCGATGGCTGGAAGGCCAAGCCTGCCCGACCTGTGAGGGCCGACTCCTGCAGGCGGCCGACGGCCCCCACTGCACCGCATGTGGCCGATATTTCCCCTACGGGCCTTCATGACAGGGCCGCCCCTCACCCTGCCCTCTCCCCCAGGGAGAGGGGGGCATGACAGAGCCGTTCGGTTCGTGAAAACCCACATGAATTCGGCTTTTCCGCCCTCACGGGCCGAACGGCTCTGGTAACAAAGCGTGGGGAAAGGGTTTCGCAACAAAAAAGGGGAGGAGGTATACCGGCGTCTGACCGAAGCCGGTCGAGACGCCGGCGTCGAGGACCTTCCTTACCCCCAACATGCGGGTGGGGAAGGTCTCCAGATTTCTAAGGAGCCCAATGTAAGCCCAAGGCCCTGGACAGGAAGACGGCCATCTGACCGCGGGTCAGGGGTGCATCGGGACAGTACTGGGTCGCCGTGCAACCGCCGGTGATCCCGGAGGCGGCCAGGGCCTCGATATACTGGTAGAAGGGGTGAGTCGCGGGTACGTCCGAGAACGTGGGGGTCCCCGGCGGCGGGCTGACCTGGAGTCGGTAGTACACATTCACTTCTCTAAATTTATTGCTTGCATCCGCCGCTGGCAGGCGGACTTCGATGCCGTAACCTTGCGCAGAGTTGTCCACCGTGAGGTTGGCGCTCGTCAGGTCGTAAAAGTACCAGCCGCATCCCGGGGTCCCGCTCGTGAGCTGACCGCCGTAAAACGCCGGGCCACCCGAACCGGTCACGTGAACCCATGCAAAGATGTCATTCGTAGCGTTCGTATCGCATCCGTACAGCTCAAGCCCCACAAGTCGCACGCCGGACGGGAGCGACACCGAAGCCTCAAACCAAGGCGCCGTCCCGCCCGTCCGATATCTCATCGTCGTGAAACCGTCCCAGGTGTACGTCGTGCTCGAATCGATAGGGACAAACTGGTAGGCGTGGATTTGCCGGATGCTCGCAGCAGCCGTTCCCCATTGGGGGTTAAAGTTCGGCGACCGCGGGTTGTTCGCCGGGTCCTGGGGGAGGCTGATGACAGGCCCGCCCGACGAGGGACCCTCGGGGACGGCCGGAGCCGCCAGATAGGAGCGGGTTACGAAGCCGGCACTGCCGGCTACGGCCAGGGCCAGGATCGCCCATAGGCTCCAACGGATCGATGGATGGAATCGAAAAGTGTTGCGCATAGACAGACCTTACGACGGACTTAAAGCGAGGCTTCAGGTCCGAGTGGGGCATTTGTCCTGCGGTTTCCCATGGGGGGAGAGCAACCCACCGACCGCAATTTACTCTCTCCTTAGTTTCGTACGTCGCCCCCGATTGTTGCGTTCCACCAGACGGGACGTCTTGCGTTCCCGCAGACGGGGACGTCCTGCGCTCCGGACCAGGCGGAGGAGGGAAGCCCCCTCCGCCCGGCCCTCACGCCCCCTCAGAAGTCGAGGCCCCCTCTGCCCCGTGGGA
>JAUQPV010000277.1 GCA_030550225.1 Acidobacteriota bacterium
GTCTTCGTCCTGGCGACGACGGAGTTCCGGAAGGTCCCCCTCACGATCGTCAGCCGCTGTCAGCAGATGGAGTTTCACCGTATCAACGAGGACGATATCTACCGGCGGCTCATCTTCATCTGCGACAGCGAGGGGATCGAGGCCGAAGCCGAGGCGCTTCGGCTCCTTGCCCGGGCCGCCGACGGGTCGCTCCGGGACGCCATCAGCCTGCTGGACCAGGCCCGGACGTACGCCGAGGGTCCCATCACGGCGACGGCCGTCGCCGAGATCCTGGGCCTCGCCGAGCCGGGTAAGGTCTTGCGTCTGGCCCGGTGGCTCGCCCTCGGCCAGACGGGCGAGGCCCTGACGTACTTCCACGAACTGATCCGGGAGGGCTATGACCTAAAGAACATCATCGACGACCTGTTGGCCTTCTTCCGGACCCTTCTGTGGGCCCGCTTTAAGACTGACGAGCCCGTCGCCGTCGCCCGGGACAAGGACACGCAGGCTTTGATCGACGAGCTCCTGCCAGTCCTCCGAGAGGAGGACGTCCTCCGCATCTGTCAGCAACTCCTGGAATGCGCCGAGCGTCTGCGGTACAGCGAACTCCCTCTCCTTCAGGCCGAGATGACCCTGGCCCGCATCTGTCAGCTCCCCCGGCTCGTCGAGCTCGAAAAGCTCTTGGACACGTGGGTCCAGGGCCGGCCCTGGCAGTGGAGTCCGGAGGCCCCGGCCGTCCCGATCCAGGCACCGACCGCTGAGGCCGAGGCGGCTACCGCCACGCCGACGCCCTTGACCCGTCCGAAGACGGGCCCGACACTCCTGACCCCGCCGGTCCCGACCCCAACGGTCGCCCCCACTGTGGACGACTTCATCGAATGGCTCCGGTCCCAAAAGGAGTTTGCCCTGCTCTTTACGCACGTCCAGGGCTGGCAAGTCGACGAGGCGGCCGGCTGTATTTACCTGGCGATGCCGCCCGCCTGGAAGACCATCGCCGAGACGACGCTGGCCGAGCGGATGACAGCCCTCCGGCAGGCCATGCACGACCGCTTGGGCCGGGTCTATCGGATCGAATTCAAACCGACAGCTTCGGAAACGACGGAAGCGCCGGCCTCGGATACCCGTTCCGAGGCCCGCCGGGCCGCCGAATCAGACCCCGACGTCCAACGCTACCTGCAGGTCCTGGGCGGCGAAATCGTAAAGGTCGAGGACACGTGACGTCCTGCATTTCTTGAGAAAGTAACAAAGTGACGGAGTAATGAAGGGACGGGGTGACGAAGTGGCAGGGTGAGGGGGCGAGTCCGTGGGTTCCGCTTCGGAAACCGTTTCCCTCCAACTCTATCACTCCGTTACTCCATCACTTGTCACTGCTCACCTCATTCAGATTTGTGTGTACCGGCAAGGGTGAAAGATAAATGCAGATTCGATATACCCGCCATGCGGAGCAAAAGTTTGAACTACTAAAGCGTCATGGGTTGGAGGTCACCCGAGAACAGATAGAACAAACCCTCCTCTCACCTGAGGCAGTCTTACCTCAGGAGAGAGGGCGGTAGGTCGCCCAAAGAGCTATCAGCGAACGCCATTTGTTACGGGTGGTGTATCGGGAGGAAGACGACGCAAAAGTCGTCATCACCTTCTACCCCGCGAGGAGGGAGCGTTATGAAGGTCATCTATGACCGTGAAGAAGACATTTTGACGATCGAAGTCCTGCCGGGTGAACCGATCGACCACGCTGAAAAGGCGGGCTTATTCATCGCACACTTTAACCCTCAGAACCGACTGGTCTTATTGGAAATTCTGGATGCCACCGAGGTCATCGGCGCGATGGTTCAAGCCGGCTTGAAAGGGCAGGTAGATCTGGCGGCGAGGCCGTGAAGAAAACTTCCCAAGGATGGATGCACACCCAATGCACCGCTTCTCCACTTCTCCGGATTCACAAGTAGACACCGGCATGACGGCCGGTGTTTCGAGGCATTCCATCCCCCTCATCCCTCCGTCCCTTTCTCAAAAAATCGCCCTTCTCGAGCGATAGGAAAAGTCGATGAGGTGGGCACCTCCTGAATCGAACGGATCGCTGTCAAAACAGCCTCGGCCCGAGGCGGTCCCACAGGGCCCGGAGGCGGCCGCCGTCGTCCCAGGTCCCGACGCCAGCGACGGACCCGACGGGCATGAGGAGACGCACGCTGTTGGTCGCCATCACGAAGTCCGCCTGCCGGAGGTCGTCCCACTCGAGGGGGCGGACCCGGACCTGCCAGCCCAAGGCGGGCCAATGGGTCAGGAGGAATCGTCGGAACGTCCCGGCGAGGGCACCCTCCGAGAGGGGGGGTGTCCACAGGGTCGTCCCCTGGGCGACCCAGAGGTTGGCCCGGCCGAGGGAGAAAGGCCGGCCGGCCCGGTTGACGAGCAGGGCGTCGTCGAATCCGGCTTCGACGGCCTGTCGCCATGCCCGGTGAAACCACAGGTAGTCGCACGTCTTCCACGGCCATCGAACCCATCCGGGGAAGGTCTGGACCTGGAGGCGGAGGGCCTGCCACGTCGGCGGCTCGACCGGCAGGGCCTGGGCCTCGGCGACGAGCCGGACCCGTCGGGGGTGGGGGTCGCCGTACACGACGGCCTGGATGCGGAGTCGGTAGGGTCGGTCGGGGTCCATCCGACGGAGACACCTCTGGAGGTAACGATCCAGTCGGTCGGACTCCAGGGGGTAGCCCAACTGGCCCGCGGCGGCGGTCATACGCTCTCGGTGGTACGGCCAGAGGACGGGGCGTCGGCCCGGCCGGACCAGCAGGGTCTCGAAAAGGCCCTCCCCGTATCGCAGGGTCAGGTTCACGAGTGGGCCAGCGTCCATACGCGGTGCCATTCGAGGTCATCCCAGAGGAAGCGGGTTTTCCAGAAGACCTCGTCCCACTCCCGCTCGGGGTCCGAGTCGATGGTGATGCCGCCGCCGGTCCCGTACCAGCCCCGGTCGTCGCAGGTCACGAGGGTCCGGATGGCCACGCTGAAGACGGCCGCCCGTCCCGGGAAGACGATCCCGATGGCCCCGCAGTAGACCCCACGCTCGGCCTTCTCCCGTTCGGCCAGGAGCTCCATGGCCCGAATCTTTGGGGCGCCCGTGACCGAACCCGGCGGGAAGGTCGCCCGCAGGAGGTCCGTCAGGGTCACGTCGTCCCGGGCCTCGGCCGTCACGATGGAGATCATCTGCCAGACGGTCGGATAGGGTTCGACCCGAAACAGCTCGGGGACGCGGACCGTACCCGGACGGGCGACCCGACCGAGGTCGTTCCGCATGAGGTCGACGATCATCAGGTTCTCGGCCTGGTCCTTGCGGGACGTTCGAAGCTCCTCGTAAAAGGCTCGGTCCTCGTCGGGTGTCCGACCCCGGGGGCGGGTCCCCTTCATCGGCGCCGTCAGCAGGTGGGGATGGTCCCAACGGAGGAACAGCTCGGGCGACATCGAGAGGACGGCCCGACGGGGGTCGACCTGCAGGTAGGCCCCGTAAGCCGTCGGCTGTTTCACCCGAAGTCGCCCGTAAAGTTCATAAGGCGGTGCCGTCAGTTCCAGCTCGATGCCGACCGTGTAGTTGGCCTGATAGAACTCGCCGGCCCGGATCTGCGCCCGGACCCACTCGATGTCGGCGACGTAAGTCGCCCGGTCGACCGTACAGCGGCGGAATCGGAGACGGCCCCCGGGGGTCGGCGGCGGGAAGGGAATCGAGGCGACCTCCTGTCGGCGGCCGTCGGCGCGCCATTCCCAGAGG
>JAUQPV010000278.1 GCA_030550225.1 Acidobacteriota bacterium
CGCTATGCCGCCGTGGGTCCTGCGAGTCCCGGGCCGGCCCCTCCCGCCGCCCCCGGCCGGTTGCCGGGCCGACCACTGGGTCTGGACGGCCACCCTGGCCTACGACTGGCAGTAAATCGAAGCCGCCCGAGGCCTGAATGCCCCCTCGGTCGTCATGAAGCTTGAAAGGTCGGCTGGGGGACCGAGTCCGGTGACCCTGCCGTGGGTTCCCGTAGGCCTGAGCGGCTTGGGCCGTCCCAGCCATTCAAATTTTTGGACGGGCCTCGGATGGTTCAAATTTTTGAACGCCAGAGAGTCGCACTGTGCGTTAGCTATTATTTTCCTACATTTTTGGTGCGTAAATTTGCTGTTAAATTGATATTAAAATCATAATTATTTGAATATTCTCAGTCAGGCAGTGGAATGATTCTTGCTATACATATCACATTCTTCGGCTCCGTCAGCTTCGGGGACATCGACACGCCTGTCATCATCGGGTACGACTTCGACCACTGGAACTTCACGGGTAACGTCGTGGTTCATCTGACGCCGGACCGTCGGGTCGTCCCTTACGTGACCCTGGGTGCCGGGGCGGCTATCCTGGTCCCGGGGACAGGGCGCTCGGTCACGACTTCCGTACTGAATGCCGGGGCCGGTGTCGAGACATTCTTGGGAACGCCTAACTGGATCTTCCGGGCTGAGGTCCGGGCCTTCAACTTCCGATTCGACGTCTCCAAGTTTGCCGGCGTGACTCAGCAGGACCTGGGCTTAGGGCCTACGTTTAATGAACGGCAGACGAACGTCCTCGTCAACCTGGGTGTGCGCTACAAGTTTGGCGGTAGCTGAGAAGCCCCCCATGTCACCGGCGGGTCGCCAGGACGATGGACGTGGGCGCTCCCGTCTGGACGACCGTGACGAGCCACTCGGGTCTCTGCTTCAGGGCCTCCAAGAGGTCGCTCAGGGCACCTGGGAAGGGCGGTCGATGGACGGCGACGATGGCCCCGCGGGATAGCTTGGGTTCAGCGACCTGAAAGAAGGGAAGCGCCCGTGGCCCGATGTCGATGAACGCAAAGTCGAATGTGTCTTTGAGGGTAGGGACGACCTTTAGGGCGTCACCCTCGACGACCGTCACGACCCGATCCAGCAGACCGGCCCGTTTTAGATGGTCGCGGGCCTCCCGGACCCGGTGAGCGTCGATCTCGACCGTCGTCAGGCGACCGCCGGTCGCCTCTAAGCCCATCCCGAGCCAGAGGGCCGAGTACCCGTTCGACGTCCCGATCTCTAAGGCCTGCTGACGTCGCGTGGCGACGACCAGCCATCGAAGAAATTCCCCATCGCTTCGGGGCACATTGTGATATCGCTCCCGGAACCGTTCCATCCAAGGCATCAACACGTCCATGATCCACCCGTGACGCTCGGCGTCGGAAGACCACCGGGGCGGCACCGGGGCGCCTTCCGACGGCGCTTGGGCCGCTGACAGGGTCCCCCACGCCAGACCGGTCGAGACGCTGACGACAAGAAGATAGATGAGTCTTCTTCGTCGCCTCAAGGTCGACCTCCTAAACGGTGCCGTTTGGTTCGTGAAAACCCGTATGGATCCGGCTTTTCCGACCCTTCGGGGAGGATGGTTTTTCAAGCTTCGTGACGTCGTAATGACGTGACGGCGTGACAAAATTTAGGCAGAAGCCAGCGTCGGGGCCAAGCGGCCCGAATCGGCCTCGTCACGTCTTCACGACGTCACGCCATCACGAAGCTTGAAAAATCGTGCTTTCTGGGCGATGGAAAAGGCTGTCCCGACGCCACTCTCACGAACCGAACGGCTATGGTATGCGGGTTGACAGCGTCCAGCGAGATGGACCAAGATCGCCCCGTCCCAGGCGGGGACGCCTGCGTTCCGGCAGACGGGGACGTCTACGCTCCGGGTCCGTGATGATGGCCCTCGCTTTGGAGGGTCCAGGCGGTGGATGATGTGGATCCGCCGAATATCCGTCCGTTGGTTGTGGCTGGTGGTGCTCCTGAGTGCCCCGGTGGTCCTCGGGGCGGGCTGGCTCTACATGCGCGCCCGTCCCAAGCCGGTCTCCGAAAAGTACCGCCCCCCCGTCTTGACGGCGGCGCCCCACGACGTTTGGCAGTATGGACCGCCGGAGTCTCGGGCGGTCCCCTTCCGCGTCGTCTTTACGTCCAACGTGGCGGGGAACTTCGACCTCTACGTGTGGGAGGCCGGCCGTGTCCGACGCCTGTTGGCTCATCCCACCGACGACCTCTACCCGGCCGTGTCGCCCGACGGTCGGTGGCTGGTCTTCCAACGTCAGACGGGCCGGCAGGGTGACATCTACCTCATGGACCTCCAGCGGGGCACGGTGGAACCCCTCGTCGAGACGCTGGCCGACGAGCAAAACCCAGCTTGGTTTCCGGACGGCCGCCGCGTCGTGTTCGACCGGGACGACGGCCTGGGTCGCCAGCTCTTTGTCGTAGACGTCGCGACCCGACGGGTCGAGCGGCTTACCGAAGGGGCCGTGTCGCGGAACGTCCTACCGGCCGTGGCACCCGACGGCCTTCGCATCGCCCTGACGTCCAGCGCCTGGGTCGGGTGGAGCATTGCCTGGATGGACCTGCGGGACCGGGTACTCCGGGTCCTCGTGACCGGCGGGGCCTGTCGACCGGATTGGTCTCCGGACGGGCGTTATCTGGCCATCACGACGCAGAAGTTCGATGGGAAGGGCGACGTCGCCCGAGTCGACGTAACGACGGGCCAGGTCGAAAACCTGACGCCGGACCGGCCGGATACCTACGATTATGACCCCCGCTGGTCGCCGGACGGCCGGTGGATCGTCTTTCAGACGACGACCGACAAAGAGCGGGGGAACTGGCAGGTCTGGGTCTTGGAGGTTGTCACGAGCCGGACGTTCCTGCTGGTCGACAGCCCGGGCCAGGACCTGTACCCAAACTGGTGGCCCCCGTCGAAGCCCTGACAACCGGGAGTGGCGCATGGACAGACTGGAAATCACGTGGCCGTGTCCGGCGTGCCGGCACGTCCAGACAGCTCCCTGGATCCCAGGGGTAACTTGTACTCGGTGCGGTCGGCCGGTCCCGGGACCCCCGGAGGGACTGACGGACCGTCCCTTGGAACGCTGTAGCCTATGCGGCGTCGGAGAGCTCTACCGGCAGAAGGACTTTAACGTCCGGTGGGGCCTGGCCATCGTGGCCTTGGCGGCGGTCCTCGCTTACTGGACGTGGGGCCTCAGCCTGGTCGGCGCCTTACTCCTGGACGCTTGGCTATACCGACGGGTCCCCTGGGTCGTCATCTGCTATTATTGCTACGCGCACTACCGCGGCCTCCCGGAGGTAAAGGCCTACGAGACCTTCGACTTGTTGAAACACGACGCCTACAAGACGCTCCGGGAGCAGGGTCCGACGCCTATCGTCCTCGATCATTCGGGAGTCCGGGCGTCCGGCAGGTCGGCAGATGGGCAAATAGGCAGGTAGGAATGAGAAGGCAAGGAGTCGAGTTTTGTCAGGGTTTGGCCTGTAGACTTTCTATCTCCCTGCCTTTTACCTTTTTACCTCTTGCCTCCTACCTCCGGGCCTTTCATGTCCATCTGCCTACCTGCCGACTGCCGAATTGCCGAATTCCAGAATTGCCGAATAAGGAGGAGGCCGATGGCTGAGCCCGTCGTGGGCACCGTCGGGGAGATATGCAAGCAGGCCGGTAACTACATCTGCGGCAACTGCGGTCACTACAAATACTACGAC
>JAUQPV010000279.1 GCA_030550225.1 Acidobacteriota bacterium
CAGTTCGGCAGATGGTCCGAAAAGCCTTGGAGTCGCTCCTTTCCCATCCAGGACTCTATCTGCCTATCCGCCGACCTGCCCATCTACCAGATGTTTGAAAAATCATGCTTCTCGAGCGCTGGAAAAGGCCGTCCTGACGTCATTCTCACGAGCCAAACGGCTCTGCCCACACCCAACACCCAACACCCATCTGCCCAACTGCCGAACTGCCGGATTACCTACCTGCCTCTTCCTCCAAGGCCTCCAGGATGGGGCACTCACAGACGGGCCCCGAGCCCTCGCATTGGGCCAGTAGCGACCGTAGGGCCTGCCGCATGGCCTCTAAGGCCTGAATCCGGGCCTCGATGTCGGCGACCTTCGTCTCGACTCGCCGTCGGACCTCCTGACGGTCGGCCCAGGGGTCCACCCGCAAGGCCAGCAGTTCGGCGATCTCCTGAAGCGAGAAGCCGAGCCGCTGAGCTTGCTTGATGAACCGGATGCGCCGGACCGTTTCAGGGTCATACCGCCGGTAGCCCGGCCCGTGCAGGGTCGGCCGCCGTTCCGGGGTCGGCAGAAGCCCCTGACGCTCGTAGTACCGAACCGTATCGACCCGTACGCCGGCCATCCGGGCGACCTGGCCGATCGTCAACGACTTCATGGACAGACCTCCTACTCGATGCTGAGGTGACAGAACCGTTCGGCCCGTGAGAATGGCGTCGGGCCGGTCTTTCCCACTGCCCGAAAGGCACGGTGTCTCAAAGTGACGAGTGACGGAGTGATGAAGTGATGGTGTAAGGATTATCCCGACCGGCCCATCGGCCCAAGGCCATCGCTCGTCACTTCATCACGCCGTCACTTAGAAACACCGTGCGCCCCGGGCTGTGGAAAAGGCCGTCCTAACACCATTCTCACGGGCCAAACGGCTCTGCCCACACCCATCGGCCCACCTACCCGAATTGCCGAACTACTGGGGTTTAGGCCTTATCGGCCTAAGGATCCGTCTGGACCTGACTCCAGGGTCCAGGGGATCCCGGCCCCTAACCTCCAAAGGGTTGACAAAGGAGATAGGGGTATTTAAGATGTAAGATGGAAGCTCTGGACGGAGGAGCGGTTTGGTCACGGTAATCGTGAGTCCGCACGAGTCGGTCGACAGTGCGTTGAAGCGCTTCAAGCGGAAGGTCCAAGAAGAAGACATCATGAAGGAGATCAAGAAGCACTCCGTCTATATGAAGCCCGGCGAACGCCGTCGGGCGAAAGAAGCCCTCGCTCGGAAACGCTTGCGCCGCCGTCTGCGGCGGATGAAACAGCTCTCCAAACATACTTAACGGAGTTTTCCCCGCCAAGGCCCGCCATGATGCGATTCGGCCCGCCTTCGCTCATGGCGGGTTCCCCCTATCTTATCTCGGCGTGGAAAGGACCCTAAACCACAGACTCCAGAGCCCCTTAGAAGCTGAATTCGCCTCGTCTCGAGAGGGGACCTCCCTATCTGCTGAACGGCCCTGCTCACGCTGGAACGGCCCCTTCCCTGCCGGGACGACGTAGGCTATGCTCTCTGCAAGGAGATTCATCGTGTGGCGGAGAAGGTCATGGGCGGTCCCGGCACGGTGGTTCGATGGTTGGGTCTCTGGCTGGGCGTCAACCTGCTTTTGAATGTCCCCTTCGCTCTGGGTTTCCCTGTGCCGCCGTACCGATGGCTGACCCTGGCGGTCTGGTCGGCCCTGGGGACCGCCGTGGCCCTCCTCGGGGCGTATGTCGCCGTTCGGAAGGCGGGTCAGGTCGCTCGAACGGCAGGGCCCAGTCCTGCAGGGTCCTTCCTGCCGGAGACCGGGGAGACGGCCTATCCGGCCCCGTACGAGACCGCCCTCCAGGCTTTGCTCCATGAGGTCCTCCACGAGATCAAGCAACCCCTGACGGTCGTGCAGGGATACATCCAGCTCCTGGAACGCCAGGTCACCGACGAAGCCGCCCGGCAGGACCTCCAGACGGTGCGGGCTCAGCTTCAGCGGGTCTTCGACTACATTCAGGAGATTCGTCAGCACCCGACGCAGGCCGTCCATCCGCCCAAATGGACAGACCTGGGCGTCTTGCTCGAGCGCAACCTCCAGGCCTTCCGGCGACTGGCGGCCGGCCAGGACGTCTGGGTCGAGTTCGAACGACCGAACTTGCCGCCGGTGTACATCCGGGGCGAAGAGCTGGAACACGTCCTGTGGAACTTACTGATCAACGCTCTGGAAGCCCTAAAGGCCGTCTCGACGGGGGACCGGCGCGTCGAGGTCCGTCTCACCCACTTTGCGCCCCTGTGGGACCGGGAGGCCGATATGGCCGCCGGGCGGGTGCCCTGTGGCGTCGCCCTGATCGTACGAGACACGGGACCCGGGATTCTGCCGGACCAGCGGACCCGCATCTTTCAGCCGTTTTACACGACCCGTCCGGGGACCGGCCACTTCGGCCTGGGGCTGACTATCTGCCGCTACCTGGTCGAAAAGAACGGGGGCCGCATCGAGGCCCATCCCGTCACCCCGCGGGGCGTCGAGTTTCGCGTCTGGTGGCCCTGCGGGATGGCCCACCATCAGCGGGCGATGTGACGGAGCAAGAAGAACACGTTGGCCGGCCGCTCCGCCAGTCGCCGCATGAAGTAAGGATACCAGTGCGTCCCGTAGGGGACGTAGACCCGGAGCGTCCAGCCCTCCCGGACGAGCCGCTCCTGAAGGTCCCGCCGGATGCCATACAGCATCTGGAATTCAAAGGCCTTCGGCGAGAGACCCTTCCGACGGGCGTAGTCGATGGCCCGAGCGATGAGACGGGCGTCGTGGGTCGCAATGGCGTGATAATGGCCTGAATCTAACAAGATCTCCATAAGGTGGACGAAGTTTTCGTTGACCTGCCGCTTGGTCGGAAAGGCGATGCTGACCGGCTCCCGGTAGGCCCCCTTGACGAGGCGGACCTTGATACCCCGCCGGATCAGCGCCCGGACGTCCGACTCGCTCCGGTAGAGATACGCTTGAATGGCCACGCCGACCCGCTCGAATTCGTCCCGCAGGCGATGCACGATCGCCAGGGTGGCGTCCGTGTAAGCGCTACTCTCCATGTCAAACTCGACGTCCGTGCCATACGCCTGGGCCTGCGCCACGATGGGGCGCACGAGTTCGAGGCACAGCTCCGGCGAGAGGTCCAAGCCCATCTGGGTCAGCTTGATGGAGATGTTACAGTCCAGGCCCCGCCGGTGAATTTCGTCCAGGGCCGCCTGGTACGCCTGCTGGGCCTGCCGGGCTTCATCGACGGAGCGGACGTTCTCACCCAAAAAATCTAAAGCCGCCTTGGCGCCTGACCTCTGGAGGGCCTCGACGACTCGAAGGGCCTCCTCCAGACGCTCACCGGCCACGAACCGCCGAACCCACCGCCGGGACACGGGCAGACGGACGAGCCAGTCCTGAACCTGCGAATTCCGGCTGAGGTATAAAAAGAAGGACCGAAGCATTGCAAGGCTCTCATACGGTTCTCACGAAGACGTTCGTGACGCTCCGAACAGTGTCTATGATGCAAGATGCGGGATGCGGGATGCAAGATGCGGGATGCAGGATAGATTGCGAACCGGCAGTCGTCCCCATCCAGGGCAGCGGTCGTCGAAAGCCTGCTGGGACTCATCCTGACTGAGTATTCGCGAAGGTGCGAGCGTCTTCAAAGAACCTCAGGATAAGTCTACCGAGCATCCGCCACCGAATCTCCCAATCTGCAATTCCCAA
>JAUQPV010000280.1 GCA_030550225.1 Acidobacteriota bacterium
TGACGACCTCGCCGTCGGCGACGTTCAGGAAGGCCACGCCCAGCCGATCCCGATGGAGGACTAGACCGGCTAAGTAGGCGGCCTCAGGACCCTCGTCCCCGAGGAACGTCCCCGGCGTGACGATGCGGACGACCTCTCGGCGGACCAACCGGCGGCCGGGCGTCGGTGCCTCCATCTGCTCGCAGATGGCCACCTTGTACCCCCGGCGCACGAGGCGGGCGATGTAGCCCTCGGCCGCAAACCAGGGAACGCCGCACATGGGGACCCGCTGGCCCTCGTCCTTCTCCCGGGAGGTCAGGACCAGGTCCAGTTCCCGGGCCGCCGTGACGGCGTCGTCGAAGAACATCTCGTAGAAGTCCCCCAGGCGGAAGAACAGGATACAGTCCGGGTACTTCCGCTTGATCTGGAGGTACTGTCGCATCAATGGCTTGACGGCCTCGACCGGCAGGGCCGGGCCTCGGTCTTTCGGAGGGGCCTTCATCGGGCCATCCCACCGGAATGAGGAATGTGGAATGATGAATGAGGAATGCGAATGTCACCTCAATCCCCATTCCGCATTCCTCATTCTGCACTCCTCAATCCCTAATCCTCATTCCTCATTCCTCATTCTTCAAATCAGGCCCTTCTCCCGGAGCCACGCCTCGTTAAGCTTCGAGAGGTAGCGCTCGCCCGTATCCGGCAGGAGCACGACGATGACGGCCTCGGGTCCGACTTCTTCAGCGACCCGGGCGGCGGCCCAGACGGCCGCCCCCGAAGAGTTCCCACACAAAAGGGCTTCTTCCCGAGCCAACCGGAGGGTCATCCGATACGCATCCCGGTCTGAGACCGGGATGACCCGGTCGATGTATCGAAAGTCGATGGTCCCCGGGATGAAGTCCTCGCCGATACCGTCGACCAGGTACGGTCGAGCCGGGCCCAGACGACCCGTCCGGAAGTACTCCGTGTATACAGACCCCTCGGGGTCGACGCCGATGACCTGAACGGCCGGATTCCGTTCTTTTAGGTAACGGGCCACGCCGGTAATCGTCCCGCCCGTGCCCATCCCGGCGACGAAGTGGGTCACGCGGCCGTCCGTCTGCTCCCAGATTTCCGGCCCCGTCGTCTCATAGTGGGCCCGGGGGTTCTCGGGATTGTAGTACTGCTGAGGCATGAAAGCGCCTGGAATCTCTCGGGCCAAACGTTCGGCCGTTTTATAGTAAGACCGTTCGTCGTCCGGCGGGACGTCCGTCGGACACAAGACACACTGAGCTCCGTAGGCTTCCAGGAGATAGACCTTTTCCTTGGGGACCTTATCCGGCATGACGCAGATCAGACGATAGCCCTTAATGGCGCACACCAGGGCGAGGCCGACGCCCGTGTTGCCCGACGTCGGCTCGACGACCGTGGCCCCCGGCCGGAGACGGCCCTCTTGCTCGGCCTTCCGGAGCATGTAAATCCCGATGCGGTCCTTAACGGACCCGCCAGGATTGAACGACTCCAGCTTCGCCAGGACCCATCGGTCCGACGGGACGACCCGGTGGAGCCGCACCAGGGGCGTCCGCCCGATGAGGTCCAGGACCGTTTCTGCATATCGCATAACAGAACCGTTCGGTCCGGGAGAATGGTGTCGGGACGGCCTTTTCCATCTCCCGGGAAGCACGGTTTTTCAGACAGAATGGGTGTTTGGTGTTGGGTGCTGGGTGCTCGGTGTTAGGTGTTAGGTCCCTTTTTCAAGAACCCAACACCCAACACCCAGCACCCAGCACCGATTTTTCGAAGGGTCGGAAAAGCTGAATCCATCCAGGTTTTCACGGACCGAACGGCTTTGTTAAGGCTGACCCCCCGACGCCCAACGCCGAGCTACGGCTCTACCCCTAACTGCTTGAGCTGACTCCGGGCGGCCTGGGCCTCTTCCGAGTCGGGATAGAGGCGGATCAGATTCCGAAACTCGCTGGCCGCCTGGGCTTTCCGACCCATCTGGAGGTAGGCCAGAGCCTTCTTGTAGTAAGCGGCCGGCGCCAACCGATGGTCGGCGTACTCCCGCAGGAAGTTGTCAAAATCCACGATGGCGTCCAGGTACGCCTTCTTGGCGTAGTGACACTCGCCGATCCAGTACCGGGCCTCCGGGACCCGCGGGTCCTTCGGGTTCGCCTCGATGAATTGGCGGAACTCGGCGACGGCGACGTCGTACTGGCCCCGGCTGTAGTCGGCATAAGCGATCTGGAAGAGGTCCGGCGCCGGTTTCGACTCCGGCTTCTTGGTCGCCTCCCCGGTCGAGGGCGGCCCACCCAGGGGCTCCGACGGAGTCGTATTCCCCGGTCCGGTCGGCGGAGCCCCCAGAGCCGGCCGGCTCCGAAGGTAGCTTTCCGTCTGACGGAGTTGTTCCTTCAGGGCCTGGATCTCGTTCAGCAGAACCTGCATCTGTTGGACGACCTGCGTCTGCGTGGCCTGGTAAGCCTCCAACTGCTTCTTCAAATCCTCCAAGGCCGCTCGGGTCGCCGCCTGTTGCTCGTCCAGCCGCTTTTGAAGTTCCCACACCTGTTGCTGGAGGTCGATGATGTACCGCTGGATCTTGGCGAGGTCCTGGCGGGTATCCCCCTGGGCCGGGACCGTGCCGGCCAAAAGCAAGACGACTACGAGAAAACGTACGACCCTAACGGCCCGGCCTCGGACATCCATTCGTCGCATAGGACACCTCCCCATTCTCCATGGACCCGACGGCCCATGCCCGACACCCTATTCTGGGCGGAACGAGGCCCCCGATGCAACATAGACAGCTCAGCAGATAGGCCGGTGGGTAGTCGGCAGGTCGGCAGTCATCCCGCCGTGCGTCTTCCAAACACCGGCAGTGATGCCGGTGTCCCCCTCTCCCGGCGCCGCCCATCCCCATCCAGACACCGGAAGTTATCCCGATGTCTCCTATTTATTAGTTATTTATTAGTCTATGGGACCATGAGCCATGAGTCTCAATCCGGCCCCACCGAATCGCTGACCCGGAGGACGACCTTGCCGAAGTGTTGACGACTCTCTACGTAGGCGTGGGCCTGGGCCGCTTCTTCGAGGGGAAAGACCCGGTCGACGACGGGCCGGAGGACGCCCCGCTCGACGAGGGGCCACAGGGCCAGGAGTTCCCCCCGCGTCCCCATGTAAGACCCGTAAATCTTCCACTGCTTGGCGAAGAGGACCCGGAGGTTCAGCCGGACCTCGGCGCCCGTCGTGGCCCCACAGGTCACCAGACGGCCACCCCAGCCAAGGCACTGCAAGACGCCGTCCCAGACGGCCTCGCCGACGTGCTCGAAGACGACGTCCACGCCGGCCCGGTTCGTCAGCTCGAGGACCCGTTGGGGCCATGCCGGGTCGGAATGGTCGACGACGTGGTCGACGCCCAGGGCCCGAAGCCGCTGGCGCTTGGCCTCTGTCCCGGCCGTGGCGATGACCGTCGCCCCGATCATCCGGGCGATCTGGACGGCGGCGATGCCGACGCCGCTCCCGGCGGCCATCACGAGGACCGTCTCGGCCGGCCGGAGGCGGGCCAGGGTCACGAGCATGTGCCACGCCGTCAAGAAGACCAGGGGCATCGAGGCCGCTTCCTCCCAGGTGAGTCCCGCCGGCTTGGGGAGCGCATTGATCGCTGGGACGACGATGAAATCGGCGTAGCCGCCGTCTCGCCGATGGCCCAGGACCTTATATTCCCGACATCGGTTGTCCTCCCCCTGGAGACAGAATCGGCAGACGCC
>JAUQPV010000021.1:0-7500 GCA_030550225.1 Acidobacteriota bacterium
GGAGGTCGACCATGGCGTTGCTCCGCCTTCGGAAAGAAGAGGCCAAAGCCCCCCATCCCCCAGCCGGTTCCTTCCCCAAATCCTTCTTTAAGATCCACCCCGTGGACCTGGGCGTCTTGCTGTTTCTCATCGTGGGCTTTCCAGTCTCCGTGGTCTTCTTGCCGAGTCTCCTCAGTCTGCTCTTGCTCCTGACCGTCATCATGGGATGGGTTGCCTGGAAGCGGACACGGTAAATCCAGGTGCCGGGCCCTGGGTGTCGAGTCTCGGCAGGGGCATCGTGAGAGGCAGATCGCCGGCGTTCGGTCTTCGAGATTCGGTTCGACCTAACCTTGCATCCACCGCCGAAGGCTGAACGCCGGTCCCAGACCTGAGAGGCACCCGGGTCGCCCAAACAGGTAACCCAGGCCCGCCTCCACTCCCGGTTTCCTGGCCCTTCCTCTTCGCGTCTTGCATCCTGCATCCTGCATCCTGTATCTTGACTCTGGGCTGAGGTATACCCCTTTGGACTATCCTTGAGACCCAAGGAGAAGCAGACCATGGCCGGTTCCATCCGGAAAGTCGGCGTCGTCGGATGCGGCCTGATGGGGTCGGGCATCGCTCACGTGACGGCCCATGCGGGCTATTCGGTCGTCGTTCGGGAGGTCTCGCCGGAGCTCTTGGAGAAGGGTATCCAAAACGTGCGGAATTCTATCCAGCGCTGGTCGGTCCGGAAGGGCCAAATGACAGAAGAAGAAGGCCAAGCCTTGGTCGCCCGCATCCAGTTCACGACTGAACTCCAGCCCCTGGCCGACTGCGACCTCGTCATCGAGGCCATCACCGAAAATATGGACATGAAGAAACAGCTCTTCCGGGAGCTGGACAAGCTCTGCAAGCCGGAAGCTATCTTCGCCAGTAACACGTCGTCGTTGTGCATCACCGAGATGGCCGTCGTCACGAAACGGCCGGCCCGATTTCTGGGTCTTCACTTCTTCAATCCAGTCCCCGTCATGAAGCTCGTCGAAATCATCCGGACGGACCTGACGGCCCCGGAGACGGTCGAGACGGTCCTCGGGTTCGTGCAAACCCTGGGCAAGACGCCCGTCCGGGCGCCGGACCGACCAGGCTTTATCGTCAACCGTCTCCTCGTCCCTTACCTCCTGGACGCCGTCCGGTGCCTCGAGGAGGGCCTGTCGACGCCGGAGGAGATCGATCAGGCCATGGTCCTCGGCTGTGGTCATCCGATGGGGCCTTTCACGCTCCTCGACTTCGTCGGCCTCGACACGACGTACTACATCGCTCAGGCGATGTATGACGAATTCAAGGACCCCCGGTATGCGCCGCCGCCGCTCCTGAAGCGGATGGTCCTGGCCGGCTTTCACGGCCGCAAGACGGGCCGAGGTTTCTACGACTACACGAAGAAAGAGGAGGGGAAGGCCGGATAGGGCGAACTTCGAATCTCGGTCCTCGGTGTTCGGTTTCCCCATTTCCAGCGGGTGAGGGCCCTTACCCCGGTTCCCCTCCCGGGGAGAGGAATCGGGAGAAGGTATTCGGTCCCGTAGAGAGAATTCCTGCTTACGTGGAGGGGCGACCCATGGAATTCCAGCACATCCGTCTGGAAGTCGAGCCCGACGGCGTCGCCGTCCTGACGGTGAATCGGCCCGAACGGCGGAACGCTCTAAGCCATCAGACGGTCCGAGAAATCGGCCAGGTCGTCGAGGCCATCGCCCGGGGGGAGGATATCGGGGCTACCATTCGGGCTCTCATCATCACAGGTGCCGGTGACAAAGCCTTCGTCTCGGGCGCCGACATTGAGGAACTGTCTCGTCTGACCCCGGTAGAGGGCTACGAATACACCCGTCAGGGGCAGGCCGTCCTCAACGCCTTAGAAGCTTTGCCTGTCCCGGTCATCGCCGCCGTCAATGGGTATGCCCTCGGGGGCGGCTGTGAGTTGGCCCTGGCCTGTCATATCCGTCTGGCCTGCCCGGAGGCCCGTTTTGGCCAACCGGAGGTCCGGCTTGGCATCATTCCCGGCTATGGGGGAACCCAGCGTCTGCCTCGCGTCATCGGCAAGGGCCGGGCCCTTGAGTGGATCTTGACGGGCGCCCACTATACGGCCGAGGAAGCCTACCGGATCGGTCTAGTCAATCGCATCGTACCTCGGGAACAGCTCTTGGACGAGGCGAAGGCCCTGGCCCGACAGATCCTGGCCAACGGCCCCGTCGCGGTTCGCCTTGCCCTGCGGGCCGTCCAGGAGGGCTTAGAGATGCCTCTCGAAATGGGGCTTCTCCACGAAGCGAGCCTGTTCGCTCTGACGACGGCGACCGAAGATATGCGGGAGGGCACTCGGGCCTTCTTGGAAAAGCGAGCGCCCCGGTTTCAGGGACGGTGAAAGTATCTCAGTGCTGGGGCCTGGGTGTTGAGCGTTCGGTCAGGGGTCGTGTACCTGACCCCTGAGGCCAAACACCCAGCACCCGATAACCGAAATCAGGTCCATGCAGACAGTTTCGGACGTCCTAACGGCTTGGATCATCCAGAACGCTCCCGGTCATCCGGCGTGGCAGTGGGTCGGCCTCGTGCGACTGTGGCCAGCCATCGTCGGGGAAGCCTTGGCCCGGGTGTCGACACCCGTCCGTTTGCAGGACCGGTCCCTGACGGTCCAGGTCGTCCACCCCGTGTGGCTCGCCGAGCTTCGTCAGCATACCGACATGCTCCTTCAGAACATTCGAGAGCGGTGTCCCTGGTGCGATGTCGCCGACATTCAATGGGAGGTCCGGCCGACTCGCCGGGAGCGGTCCGAGCCGACATCTCGCCCGCTCCAGGCGGTCCGCCTGTCTCCGGAACTGGAGGACCTCCTCGAGACGATGGCCCGCTCGATCCCGGACGCCTGTCTGCGACGCCATTTTATCCGGGCCTGTCGGGCTTACTGGCAGGCCCGGCACAGTTTCTGACCATCTGCCCATCTGCTGACCTCTCGAGTAGTTGGAGATCGGACTTCGGCCCAATACCTGGGACCGATGTTTCGATGGATTCCCGATGAGACGGTACGGTTTTGGCTGGAGCAATTCGTCGGCATCCGGCTGGCATTGATCGCAGGGGTGTTCGCGTCGGTCGGAGTCGGCTTGAGCGTCTACGCCGCCGTGGGGACAGTGCGAGGATGGCGTCGGCGCCGACGTTACCCCGACTGGCCGGGTGCGACGGTCCCGGTCCGGGTGCGGAAGGCCGGGCGGTGGGGTCTTGGGCTCCTGGGCTTGGCCGGGGTGACAGGGGTCCTAACATGGCCGTGGGTGACGGGCTATCAGCGCCTCGACAGTCTGGGCGTGCAACCCGTCGGCACCCTTCAGGCCCGGCCGGTCGCTGGCGGGACGTGGGATGTCCGCCTCGAGCCGGACGTCCCGAGTCTGGCACCCCTCCAGCGGACCGGGCGGGGCCTCCGGTGGTTTGTCGTCGGCGCTTTCGTCGAGTGCCCCCCGGCTGTTCGATGGCTCCTACTTCCTTCCCTCCATCGTCCACTCTGGATCGGCTTTCAGGAGCGGGTCGGCACTTTCATTCTCGCCCGAGACATCGAGCCGATGAGTGAGCCGTTTCTCGACTATGCCTTTCGCCTACTTCGACGGACCGGCCTGTGTCAGACCCGGGTCCTCGCCTCGGTCCCCGTCGAGGTCCAGGCCGGAAGTCTTCAAGTGCTCGCAACTCCTCGGGGTTATATCTTCATGGGACCTGGACGGCGCCGGGACGGCCCGCGTGAGCCCCGGCGCTAACTTATGGCGGCGGGGTTCACTCCTGATGGATAACCTCATTCCTGGACGGAGATGGACCTATCGCCCCGCTCGTGGGCCCTCCCCCGCCGCCACCGCCGGGACTCGATGGCCACCACCTCAGGGTAGACGCCTCCCGCCCACCCGCATCGGGGCCTCAGCGTGCGGCCATCCGCTGCCAGAGACGCCGTCCGCGCGCAACAGCCGTCTCAGCCAGCGGAACTTCTCGTGTCTTTTTGCAAGGTTCGTGCCGTTCGAGGTCTCTCCCTTCCTTCCGCTTCCCGACAGGCTTTTGCGAACCTTCCGCTTGCCAGTCCGACCGAAGTGTTGACCGGCATAGACAGCATGTTTACGCCGTTAGACAGAGAGGGGTCAAGACCTCACGGGAGTCGGACGTGGCTTAGGATCCAGTGCCGATACAGAGGAGCCAGCCACGCCTTCAGGAGGACGTCAGCGACAAGCCCCGCCATAGCCAGGGCCAGCCAAGGCCCACGGTCCCGCAGTCGATAGGCTGTCCGTCGGGCGGGGTCGAAACGGTACAGCAGAGGCTCGGCCAGCAGGACCCCCAGGACGACATAGGCCAGGACCCGCAAGACGGCATAGACCGGCCAGGCCGTGAGGAAGGTCCAAAGGGGGGCGTCGCTGTGGCGCATCAGCGAGCCCACGTAGTAGCTCATGTAGTTCATCAAGACGGTTCCCCCATGCATGGAGACCAGGCTCGCCGTAGCCAGAGATGTGGCCACAAACAGTCCCAGCTCGACCCCATGACGACGCAAGAATTGACGGGGCTCCGATTCTTCGCCCCGGCCGGTCCGAAGCCAGTCAAACATCCTTTGCCGGTAAGTTTCCCCGTACAAGACCAGAGGCGCAACGACCGGCCCCTGCCGGTAGGCCCACAGGGTCCCGACGACGCCCAGGGTGGCCGCCCACAGCCACATCCACCGGATGGCCGACCGCCAGGCCCCCCGGCGTAAGAGCCAGACCATGAGACCGTAGACGGGCAGGGTTTGGAAAACCGGCAGGGCCCAGGGATGCCCGAGGACCTGGCCCAGCCACGTGGCCCCGACGACCCACAGGCCAAGGCCACTAACACCAGCGAGCTTTACCCCCAGAGACTTCACCGATTCCCCCTGTTCCTCCCTTCAGTCTCGAATCATCCGCCTTTGGGCATGATCGACCCGGGTGGAAATCATCCTGACCCTTTGGCCAATTCGCAATTTTCTCAATTTCCAATCCCCAATCCGGGGGTCTGTCGCTCCGCGCCCACGCCCCGGCTCAGGGGGGACTATAATATACCCGCCGGGATGGCCCGAGGAGTCCCCCAATGGCACGGCTACCGACCTACCAGAAAAACATCGCCTGTCTGGAGTCGCTCTGGGACGCCGACATCGAGAATCGGCTCAGTGTGCGTCCGATCCTGAAGTTGGCCTCGATGATGAACAATGTAAAGTTTACGTATCTCACGTGCAATACTCGGGAAGAAATGAAACATAACCTTGAAAAACTAAAGAGCCTCAAAGGATACGGCATCCTATACCTGGCCTTTCATGGCAAGCCCGGCGTCATCCTCTTGGACGAGTCATCGGTCGACTTGGAAACCCTGGCGGCCTTCATGGGAAAGGGCTTTGCCAACTGGGTCGTCCACTTCGGGAGCTGTTCGACGATCGACGTAGAGCGGTACCGGATCCGGAACTTCATTAACGCCACGGGCGTTTCTATGGTATTGGGCTACAAGAAAGACGTCGACTGGATCGAGAGCACGGTGACCGACCTCCTCCTACTGGATTGGCTCCAGTCGTATAAGAGTATGAAGAGCCTGTGGAACCGGTTCCGCCAGCGGTACCGGGAGCTGGTGGCCCTGACGGGTCTCATGGCCTTTCATCGGTAGGGGGAAGACCCCATGTCCGTCCCGGCGCATGGTCGTGAGGCGATCGTCGCCCCGCGACCGACCCTGTCCGTCGTCGATGCTATCGCCCTGATCGTAGGCATCGTCATCGGGGCTGGCATCTTTCGGGCACCCTCGGCCGTCGCCGCTCACGTGTCCAGCCCTGGGGTCTTCCTCCTCGTCTGGGTCCTGGGCGGCCTCGTCTCGCTGATCGGGGCCCTCTGCTATGCGGAACTGGCGACGGCGTACCCCCACGCCGGTGGGGACTACCATTACCTGCGGCGGGCCTTTGGGGCTGGCCTCGCCTTCCTCTTCGGCTGGGCTCGCATGACAGTCATCCAGACGGGTTCGATCGCCTCGTTGGCCTATGTATTCGGTGACTACATGGCCTCGGTGGCCCCCGTGGGACCCCACGCTTCGGCCTTGTATGCCGCCGGCGCCGTCTTGGGCCTGACCCTCATCAACGTGTGGGGGATTCAGCCCGGGAGATGGGTCCAGAACCTCCTGACGGCGGCGAAACTGGGCGGTCTCCTGGCGATCGGCTGGGCCGGCCTCGCCCTCCTCGGGCGAGTCTCTGACGAGCCGACCGACGTCCAGACGGAAACCGGCACGTTGGGCCTCGCCCTGGTCTTTGTGCTGTATACCTATGGAGGTTGGAACGAGGCCGCTTACATATCGGCCGAGCTCCGGGACGTGCGCCGTAACATGGTCCGTGCCCTGATTGGCGGTGTCGGTCTGATCACGGCCGTATACGTCTTCACAAACATGGCCTACCTCTGGGGCCTGGGCTGGACGGGCATCCGGACCTCGGAGGTCGTGGCCGCCGACCTGCTCCGGCGGGCCCTGGGCCCAGCCGGGGCGGTCTTCGTCAGCCTCTTTATCGCCGTCGCCGCCCTGGGCGGCGTCAACGGTACGATCCTCACGGGGGCCCGGACAAATTACGCCTTAGGGCAAGACTTTTCCGTTTTGGCCCCCTTAGGCCGCTGGCACGACCGGGCCGGGACGCCCGTCCCTGCCCTCTGGGTCCAGGGCGCCATCGCCTTTTTCCTCGTCCTGTTTGGGGCATGGGCCCGCCGGGGATTCGAGACGATGGTCACCTACACGGCCCCCGTCTTCTGGTTTTTCTTTTTCCTGACCGGCGTGGCCCTCTTCGTCTTGCGGCATCGGGAGAGGGACGCTCCCCGTCCGTTTCGGGTCCCCTTCTATCCGGTCACGCCCCTGGTCTTCTGCGCCGCCTGCCTCTACATGCTTTATGCGAGTCTGGCCTATGCGGGTCGCGGAGCCCTGGCCGGGGCCGCCGTCCTGCTGGCGGGGATCCCGGTCCTGGTTCTTGGGCGACGACGGCCGTCCGATGCACCGTTATGACATGACGGGGCCATTCATGGCTCATAAGTGGCTCATAGGTCATGGCGGATGGCTCATGGGAAATAGGGATGGGCTATGACCCATCGGTCACGCCGTCATTTTTCAGGAGGTCCACCATGACGCGGCGACGCTTTGTGCGATGGTTCGTCCTGGGGGCCGTCCTTGCGGTAACCGGGTCGATCCCCTGGGGGGTGGCCCAACAGCGGGCGCCTGACGTACCCTACGTGCCGACCCCTTACGAGGTCGTCGAGGAGATGCTCCGGATGGCCAAGGTCACGGCCGACGACGTCGTGTATGACCTCGGGTGCGGGGACGGCCGGATCGTCATCACGGCGGCCCAAAAGTACGGTGCCCGGGGCGTGGGCGTCGATATCGACCCGCGGCGGATTCAAGAGAGTCAGGCCAACGCCGCCAAGGCCGGCGTGACAGACCGGGTCCGGTTCATCGAGGGCGACCTCTTTCAGGTCGACATCCGGGAGGCGACGGTCGTGACGCTGTACCTCCTGCCGGACGTGA
>JAUQPV010000021.1:10000-18715 GCA_030550225.1 Acidobacteriota bacterium
TCCGCCTGATAAGCGGGAGGTCAGTGGTTCAAATCCACTTAGGCCCACCAGCGTGGGGGTATAGCTCAGCGGGGAGAGCGTCGGCTTTGCAAGCCGAAGGTCGGCGGTTCGAATCCGCTTACCTCCACCCGTGACCCCCCATCGAATGTTCTTTGACAACTGGGTCCAGGACAGCCGTGCGCCTTAGAACGTTGAGGTCAAGGAAGAAAGGGTGTGCGGTGGATGCCTGGGCGCGGGCAGGCGATGAAGGGCGTGGCAGGCTGCGATAAGCCCGGGGGAGCCGCCTGCAGGCGTTGATCCCGGGATGCCCGAATGGGGAAACCCGATGGCCGGAATGGGCCATCATCCCGGGCTGAATCCATAGGCCCGGGAGGCGAACCGGGGGAAGTGAACCATCTCAGTACCCCGAGGAAGAGAAAGCAACCGCGATGCCCTTAGTAGCGGCGAGCGAACGGGGCACAGCCTAAACCGTCTCGGTGTCCAAGCGCAGGGGCGTTGCCGAGGCGGGGTCGTGGGGCCCAGTCGGGCGGAGCCCTGCATCCGCCAGGGAGTTCCAAAACCGTGCCTTAGCCGAAGTGGTCTGGAAAGGCCCGCCACAGAGGGTGATAGCCCCGTAGGCGAAAGGGCGACGGTCTTCCGGGACTGGGTACCCGAGTACCGCGGGACACGTGGAATCCTGCGGGAAGCCGGGAGGACCACCTCCCAAGGCTAAACACTCGCCCGCGACCGATAGTGCACCAGTACCGTGAGGGAAAGGTGAAAAGAACCCCGGCGAGGGGAGTGAAATAGAACCTGAAACCGCACACCTACAAGCAGTGGAAGGCGGGACGCTGTCCCGCTGACCGCGTGCCTTTTGCAAAATGAGCCGGCTAGTTACGGTCCGCAGCGAGGCGAACCCCCGAGGGGAGCCGTAGCGAAAGCGAGTCCGAATAGGGCGTTGAGTTGCGGGCCGTAGACGCGAAGCCGAGCGATCTATCCCTGCCCAGGGTGAAGTCCGGCTAACACCGGATGGAGGCCCGAACCGGTGAAGGAGGAAAACTTCTCGGATGAGGTGGGGATAGGAGTGAAAGGCTAATCAAGCTCGGTGATAGCTCGTTCTCCCCGAAATCGCTTTCAGGCGAGCCTCCCGGCGTGGGTCTCGGCGGTAGAGCACTGGATGGGCCAGGGGGCCGAAAGGCCTCTCATGTCCAACCAAACTCCGAATGCCGGGACGCCGGACCGGGGGAGTCAGACCGCGGGGGATAAGCTCCGTGGTCGAGAGGGGAATAGCCCAGACCGCCCGCTAAGGCCCCGAAACCCAGGCTTAGTGGGGAAGGAGGTCGGGTCGCGAAGACAGCCAGGAGGTAGGCTTAGAAGCAGCCACCCTTTAAAGAAAGCGTAATAGCTCACTGGTCGAGCGGCCCGGCGCCGAAAATATAACGGGGCTCAAGCCTGGTGCCGAAGCGGCGGGTGCGCCCGGACTTCGGTCCGGACGCGCGGTAGGGGAGCGTTCCCAGTCGGCCGAAGTGGCCGCGTGAGCGCGGGTCCGACCCGGTAATAGCCATGGACGGCTGGGAAGTGACTCTGCCGGCATGAGTAGCGATAAGGGTGGTGGAAACCCACCCCGCCGAAAGCCGAAGGTTTCCTGGGGAAGGTCAGTCCGCCCAGGGTTAGGCGGCCCCTAAGGTGAGGCCGAAAGGCGTAGCCGAAGGGCAGTGGGTCAACATTCCCACCCCACCTCGGGTGCATGGGCGAAGGGGGGACGCAGGAGGGTAGGCCGTCCGTCCCGACGGAATGGGGCGGTCGCGGGTGTCGCGGTGCCTCCAGGCAAATCCGGGGGCTGGGACTTCGAGTCCGGCCGCTAGGCTCGCGAGGCGGGGCGGCCTTCGGGCCAAACTGAACCGGCCGAACCCACACTGCCAGGAAAAGCCTCGTCGCTCCGTGCTCGGGGTGACCGTACCGCAAACCGACACAGGTTGGCGGGGTGAGAATCCTCAGGCGCACGGGTGAGACCCCGCTAAGGAACTCGGCAAATTGACCCCGTAACTTCGGGAGAAGGGGTGCCTCGCGTAGGGTGAGGACCCTCGCGGTCCGAGCCCGAGGAGGTCGCAGTGAAAGGGCCCTGGCGACTGTTTATCAAAAACACAAGGCTCTGCCAACTCGCAAGAGGCGGTATAGGGCCTGACGCCTGCCCGGTGCCGGAAGGTTAAGGGGACGGGTTAGCCGGTGCCTCCGGGCGCCGGCGAGGCTCGGAACCGAAGCCCCGGTAAACGGCGGCCGTAACTATAACGCCGGACCGTTGTAGTTACGTAAATAAACCCGGCTATATGCGGGAACGTCTGTCCCCTCAGGGATCGCCCCGAAGGGGTGTAGAGTCCCCCGGTACGCCGCCCTCGGCAGGAGGGTGCGTCACAATCCGCGGGGCGCAGACAACCCGCAGGAAAGGCCCTGGAGGCGACCATGCCCCTCGACGTCCGTAAGATCCCTCCCCACATCGGCTACTACCTGGCCGGCTTTGCCGACGGGGAGGGAAGCTTCAACGTCGTGTTCCGACCCCGATCCGACTATCGGATGCCGTGGAAGATCTCGCTGTGCTTCAACGTCTCTCAGCAGGAACGGGTCATCTTGGCCCTGTTCAAGCGCTACTTGCGGTGTGGCACGCTCCGACGACGGGATGATGGCGTTTGGTACTATGAAGTCAACAACTTCCACGCCATCGTCGAGAACGTCATCCCGTTCTTCGACCGTTTCCGGTTCTTGTCGGCGAAGAAGAAGCGAGATTTCGCTAAGTTTAAGAAGATTGCCCGCATTATGCAGGAAGGTCGGCACATGACCGTCGAGGGTGTCCGAGAGATCCTCCGGGTCCGTCGAGACATGAATGACGGTGGCAAGCGGCGGTATACGGAGGAGGAAATTCTGGCTCGCTTTCAGGGAATCCCCAGAGGCCATACGCCGGGCGCGACTCAGGAAAAGCCCCCGGTCGAGGGGGCGGGCGCCGCCGGTCCTGAGTCGTGATGATATGGTCCGAACTCCGTAGCGATACGGAGGGCTCGTCCAGAGCCGTCCCACCGGCCCCGCCGCTGTTACGGCGGGGACCGAGAGGCTGCGTGCGGCGGCCTCAGCGATGGGATAACGAAGGAACGGTCCTAAGGTAGCGAAATTCCTTGTCGGGTAAGTTCCGACCTGCATGAAAGGCGTAACGACTGGGGCACTGTCTCAGCGGGGCGCCCGGCGAAATTGAAGTGGCCGTGAAGATGCGGTCTACCCGCGGCCAGACGGAAAGACCCCGTGAACCTTAACTGCAGCCTATCCCTGGGTTTTGGAGCGTCCTGCGCAGGATAGGTGGGAGCCTGCGAAGCGCCCCTTTCGGGGGGCGTGGAGGCGCCGGTGAGATACCACCCTGGACGCTTCGAAACCCTAACCGGACCCCGTGCACCCGGGGACGGGACAAGGGTAGGTGGGTAGTTTGTCTGGGGCGGAAGCCTCCTAAACAGTAACGGAGGCGCCCAAAGCTCCCCTCAGGCGGTTTGGAAATCCGCCGTGGAGTGCAAGGGCACAAGGGGGGTTGACTGCGAGGCCGACGGGCCGAGCAGAGGCGAAAGCCGGGCCTAGTGATCCGGTGGTCCCGTGTGGAAGGGCCATCGCTCAACGGATAAAAGGTACTCCGGGGATAACAGGCTGATCCCGCCCAAGAGTCCACATCGACGGCGGGGTTTGGCACCTCGATGTCGGCTCATCGCGTCCTGGGGCTGAAGCCGGTCCCAAGGGTCGGGCTGTTCGCCCGTTAAAGCGGTACGTGAGCTGGGTTCAGAACGTCGCGAGACAGTTCGGTCCCTGTCTGCCGCGGGCGCTGGAGACTTGCGGGGGGCCGTTCCTAGTACGAGAGGACCGGAACGGGCCAGCCTCTGGTGTCCGGGTTGTGGCGCCAGCCGCAGCGCCCGGTAGCCATGCTGGTAAGCGATAAGCGCTGAAAGCATCTAAGCGCGAAGCGCGCCCCAAGATGAGGTCTCCCTCCCGTCTGGGCAACCGGACGGGGTAAGGCCCCCGGGAGATGACCGGGTGGATAGGCCGGGTGTGGAAGCCCCGTAAGGGGTGAAGCTGACCGGTACTAATCGGCCGAGCGACTTGACCTCAACTTCTAAGGCGTCTCCTATCGGCTGTCCTGGACTCAGATGTCTCTTCATCCCTCCATCACTTCCGTCACCTTTTTAAAAATTGGGTCGGGTGCCCATAGCGGCGGGGAAACGCCCGTTCCCATTCCGAACACGGAAGCTAAGCCCGCCAGCGCCGATGATACTGCGGGGGCAACCCCGTGGGAAAGTAGGTCGGTGCCCGGCCCACGCCCTTATCCCCCTACGCCCCGGAAAGTCCCGTCCGAATTTCTTGGGTTCCGCCTTAGAACCCCCCTCTTCCCGGCTCCGTCACTCCGTCCCTTTATGTCTATAACCACGCCTCGGCCAGAGCCCACGCCGTCGGATTCGAGACATCCGAAAAGACCTGAAGGCCCCACAGGGCCTCGATCAGTACTTCGATACCGTGGACGAACCGAGGACCGGGTCGGGAAAAGTAGGCATTGGCGTCAGCCGCCCACACGGCTCGTCGGCGGACGGCCCGAAGCCGGGACCACCCGGCGGGCGGACGAAGATGCAGAAGTTCTTGCAATACATCTGCCAGTTGATAGCCGCAGGGGACCAAGAAGATGGCATCCGGGTCGGCGGCCTCGACGTCGGCCCACGTGATCGTCCGAGAAGGACGACCGGCTTCGTTGAGGACATGCACGCCCCCGACCCACTCGACCATCTCGGGCGCCCAATGACCGGCGACCATCGGGGGATCCAGCCATTCCAGGAGGAGCACTCGCGGCCGATCCGGTGTCGGGGGTACTTGGCCGCGAAGAGCTTCCAGACGAGCTCGCAGACGGTCGACCCAAGCCTCAGCTTCGGCCATCCGACCCGTCGCCGCCCCGACTTGCCGGATGTCTTGGAAGATCCCTTCGATGGTCTCGGCCCGCAAGATGAGGTTCCGCACGGGCGGATGCAGGTGTAAGGCCGTATCGACCTGTCCCGGGGCGACGGCGCACACGCTACAGACACCCTGCGTGATGATGAGGTCAGGCTGAAGTTCGGCCAATAGGTCCGTTCGGACCCGAAAGTAGTTCCGACCCGCCCGATAGGCTTCGCTGACGAGCCGATGAATCTCGGCCGGCGGAAGCCCTTGGGGAAGCATGCTTTCGACGATGACGGCCTTGCCCCGGACTTCCGGTGGGAAATTACATTCGTATGTAACCCCCACCAGGTCGTCCAAGAGGCCTAAAGCACTCACGATCTCCGTAGCGCTGGGGACCATCGAAACGATGCGCATGGGACACTCCAAAATCCAAGAGATCGGTGTCGGGTGCTGGGTTTATGAGCCCACCGAACACCCTATCTTAGAAGCTTCCGGGTCCGCCTTCTCGGCCTCCAGGCTCCCGTAACGGGCAGCGGGGACAGGAGCGGACCGGCTCGTTGCAGACGAGGCTGTGAAACCCGTGAAGCCCCAACTGGACGAGGGGCGACCGCCGGGGCAGGTACGACTGCCACAGGCCGAATCGGACCCGGACAGCCCGTTGGACGGCGTCGTCCTCGAGGGGCCCCGTATGCAGAGCCTGCAAGGCCTCGAGTGACGGCATGACCCCGTAGGACCGTTCCCACAAGGCCATCGCTACGGGTACTACGGCATTCCACCAAAGCGTCGTCCACCGTCCGAGGCCGACCAAACGGCCCCGCAGGCCGACGGTCCGGCCATCCGGTAAGCGCAAGCGTGAGCCCGGCCACGTCAGCCCAGTGTAGCCTTGAACGACGCCCCGCCACAAACGGCGCCACGCCGCCGGGTCGGCCACACCGTGGCGAAGGCCCGCCTCGGCCACCCGCAGAAGGTGGTCCATCGGGTCCGGCTCTACCAGTCCGCATAGGACCGCCAGCCAGGCTAACCGCCGCCAGGGGTCCTGGGCCGGCCGATAAGGTCCCGGCCCGGCCGACCGGATGCTATCCCCACGATGCCACCACAGGCGAACCAGGGCTTCCGGGCCTTCCCGAAGGGCGATGGCCCGAACCGTGGGCCAGTCGACGTCTCGGGCCAGGCCCTCCAGGACATGCTTGGCCTGCACGTAGCCGAGACCCCGGGCCAGGCTTCGGTACAACGTCTGCGCCGGTGCCTCCCCGCCGACGATGGCCCGGGCCGCCGACCGGGCCCGTTCACAGAGATAGACATGACCCATCTGCTCGACCCGTGCCCGTAAGGCCTCGCCATCCCACGTCGACAAGTACGTCAGACACATCGGGGCCGTCGGCCGTCGGGCACAGACGACCCCGACCGGAAATTCGGACCAGGCCGCCGGTGGGATGTAGGCCCGGAGAGCCAGCTCCGGAATCGCATCGGGACGGTCTCGATGATAGACGGCCCGGCCTGTCGATTCGTAAACGACGTGCAGGACGACCCGCCCATAACGCCGATCCGCCCCATGACCGTGGGCGAACCACTCGGCCGTCCTGAGATGGACCTCGACATCCCCGAATCGGACCGCTCCGTCGACCGTCAGGACGGCGGCCTGAAAGTCCGGCCCGGGACCGTAATTCCACCATCCTGGCCGGAGCACCCGGAGGACCCGCCCGTCGGTCGTCGTCATCGTCTCGGGCAAGCGCCACTGCCACAGCCAGACCTGATGGAGGACGGTCTCGAGTATGTCCATAGCCTTCTGCCTTCGTGATGACGTGACGACGTGACGCAACCGGTCTAAGTCGCCGTCCTCGGGGATGGCCTCTTTCTGCATTCTGTCACGCCGTCACGTTGTTACGTCGTCACGATGCTTGAAAATCCTCCTGCTCGAAGGACCGGGAAAGCCGATGGGGCAGGATTCTCACAGACTGAACGACGATGTTGTGCAAGTTCGATGCCACTCATCCGTCGGACGGTCCGAGGGCCGTTTGGCTTTTCAGTCCTATCCGTTTACCGTATTTCCCGGTTGGCCGCTCTCGAACGACGAGAAAGGCCGAGCCGAATTTTCCGGGGAGAAAACACCATGGCCTGGTACGGGTGGGCCGGACTGGTCGTGATCGTCTTGGCCAAGGTCGTCCGCTGGGCTGGTGCCCGCTACGGCGTCCTCCCGACCCTCCACCGATGGGTCGCCACGTGGTTTACGCCCATCGTCTGGTGGGGGTACATCCTGTTCTTGGACGCCTGGCTGGCCCGCCGGACACGTCGGTCCTTCATCCGAGACTACCCCGGCGAGTTCGTCTTCATGCTCGTCGCTTCTAACGTTTGCTGGCTGATTTTTGAGGACTACAACCTGCTCCTGCGAAATTGGGTCTACCTGAACCTCCCAGAGAGCCTCATCGAGGAATGGGTCGGCTCCTTCTTTGCCTATGCGACCATCTTTCCGGGCATCTTCTGGACGGCTTCGGCCATCGCCCAGCTCTTAGACGTGCCACTCCAGACAACTGCCCGACCCCTGTCGGCCCGGGCCCGGTGGCTGTCGATAAGCATCGGCCTCTGGATGCTCCTGGGCCCCTTGGCCGTCCCCAACCGGTACCGACCCTACTTGTTTGCCCCCGTGTGGCTGGGCTTTATCTTCTTGCTCGACCCCATCAACGAACGACTCGGCGGAGTCTCGCTCTTGGCCCAGGCAAAAGCCCGGAACTTCCGATGGGTCGGGACGCTCATGGCGGCCGGCTACGTCTGCGGGTTCCTCTGGGAGTACTGGAATTCCTGGGCCGAGACCCGATGGATCTATACGATTCCGTTCCCGACGATTTTCCGAATCTTCGAGATGCCCCTGCTGGGTTTCCTGGGATTCGGCCCCTTTGCCCTGGAGTGCTTCTGCATGTACGAGACGTGCCGCCTCGTCTGGCGACGGACGTTCCGACGGCCCCGGATGGCCGGGACGTTTCTGACGGAGGCGTCCGTGCGGTCCCTGGTCGGGCAAGAAGAGGGGGCAGTAAGCCCATAAGGCAGTAAAACCCGCATGGATTCAGCCTTTCCGACCCTTCGAAAAATCGGTGCTGGGTGTTGGGTGTTAGGGCCCTTTTTTCAAGAACCCAACACCCAGCACCCAACACCAAACACCCATTCTGTCTGAAAAATCGGGCTTCCCGAGCGATGGGCAAGGTCGTCCCGACGCCATTCTCACGGGCCGAAGGGCTATGTTACCAGGGTGGGGGTTGACAGGGCCACCCCGTAGCTTTATATTTTAGGGCTAAACATTCTTGAGTCTCCCCTACTCAATGCCACTCGGGAGGTGGTCTATGGCGTGGCAGTTGCGTCCCCTCTATGATCGGGTCGTCGCCAAGCGCATCGAGCCCAAAGAGGAGGTGCGGGGCGGGATCATCATTCCCGACGTGGCCCGGGAGAAGCCGATGCTGGCGGAAGTCGTCGCTGTCGGGACGGGCCGGGTCCTGGAGAACGGCAAGGTCCTTCCCTTAGACGTCCGACCCGGTCAGAAGGTCCTGATCGGCAAGTACGCCGGCTCGGAGATCAAGATCGACGGGGTCGAGTACGTGATCTTACGGGAGGACGAGATCCTGGGCATCGTCGTGGAGGAGTGAAAGTGGGTCCCGACCCCGACCCGGTGGCGAGGACGACCCGACCGGGTAGGGCCTGCGGATCGTAAAAGACCCCATCGTTCCCTTCTATCGTCCCGACGAGATAGGGGTCTTCGGTGAGCGGGGTCCCGAACCTTCGACACCGAAGACCGAATTCTGA
>JAUQPV010000281.1 GCA_030550225.1 Acidobacteriota bacterium
CGTGTCAGAGTGCTGACGCCCAGGGCGACTACCAGGACGAGACTGACCGGACGATTCCATCCCATCGTCCATGCTCAGACCCTCCCTTGATCCGAACTCCAGACTCGGGTCTCGGATGTTTTGGATTCCGATCCCCGGATGCCCCTGATACCACGTCCCGGAGACCTGTCATCCAATTTAATACAGCCGTTCGGCCCTGATAAGGGGTCAGTGGCCTGGAGGGTTGCACGGCGGACTGGAAGGGTATATGATGTAAAGCCGCCCTGGGGTGTCGGGTCCTCGATGCCCTGAGGGTCCCCGCCGATACTTGCACTTCGAGTGGGACCCCTTTTAGAAAATGTGCCTCGCCCGGTTGGTCGAGGCGCCCTGAGGATAGATTCCCTCGATTTTCGACCGAGGAGACAGGACGATGGGACGCGCACCGGACTTCCAGTATGTGAGCGTCGGTCGGGTCGTGCAGGTCATCGGCCCCGTCATCGACGTCGAGTTTGAAGAAGGTCGGCTCCCGGCGATTTACAACGCCCTTCGCATCTGGGACGACGAGCTGGGCGTCCAGCCGGTCGACATCACCGTCGAAGTCGAACAGCACTTGGGCGAAAACCGTGTCCGTTGTGTCGCCATGCAACCGACGGAAGGCGTCGTTCGAGGGATGAAGGTCTACGACACGGGCGGGCCGATTACGGTGCCGGTCGGTCCGCCGACGCTCGGTCGGGTCCTGAACGTCTTGGGCCAGCCCGTCGACAAGCTGGGCCCTATCCGGGGGGCGACCAAGTTCTACCCGATTCATCGAGAGGCCCCGAAGCTCTCGGAGCAGAACACCCAGATGGAGATGCTCGAGACGGGCATCAAGGTCATCGACCTCTTGGAGCCCTACCTCAAGGGCGGTAAGGTCGGCTTGTTCGGCGGGGCCGGCGTCGGCAAGACGGTCATCATTATGGAACTCATTCACAACATCGCCAAGTACCACAAGGGCGTCTCAGTCTTTGGGGGCGTCGGCGAGCGGACCCGGGAGGGCAACGACCTCTGGCTGGAGATGAAGCAGTCCGGTGTCATCCAACAGGCAGTCCTCGTCTACGGTCAGATGACAGAACCCCCGGGGGCCCGTCTACGGGTCGGCCTGACGGCCCTGACGATGGCCGAATACTTCCGGGACGAGGAGAATCAGGACGTCCTCTTGTTCATCGATAACATCTTCCGGTTTGCTCAAGCCGGGAGCGAAGTCTCGGCCCTTCTGGGTCGGATGCCCTCGGCCGTCGGCTATCAGCCGACCCTGTCGACCGAGATGGGTGAACTCCAGGAGCGCATCACATCGACGCTGAAGGGGTCCATCACGTCTGTCCAGGCGATTTACGTGCCGGCCGACGACTTGACGGACCCGGCGCCGGCGACGACGTTTGCCCACTTGGATGCGACGACAGTCCTGTCCCGGCAGATTGCCGAGTTGGGTATCTATCCGGCCGTCGACCCCCTGGCCTCGACGTCTCGGATCCTGGACCCCCGCGTGGTCGGCTTGGAGCACTACGAGGTCGCCCGCAAGGTCCAGCAGATCCTCCAGCGGTACCGGGAACTGCAAGAGATCATCGCTATCCTGGGGATCGACGAACTGAGCGAGGAGGACAAGCTGATCGTCGCCCGGGCCCGGAAGATCCAGCGATTCCTGTCCCAGCCCTTCCACGTGGCCGAGCAGTTCACGGGTCGGCAGGGCCGGTACGTCAAGGTGAAGGATACCGTCGAGGGGTTCCGTCGCCTCGTCGAGGGCGAGTTCGACGAGCTCCCAGAGGCCGCCTTCTACATGGTCGGCGACATCCAAGAGGCCGTCGACCAGGCCAAGCGCCTGATGCGGTAGATGCGGGATACAAGATGCAACCCGCAAGATGCAAGCTCCGGGCTTCATGAGGAGTGCGGATGCCCGCGAAACTCCCCGAGAAGATTCACCTGACCATCGTCACGCCGTATCGCCAGTTGGCCAGTGCTGAGGTCGATGAGGTCCTCCTGCCCGGCGAGTTGGGTCAACTCGGCATCTTGCCGGGTCACCGCCCTCTCCTGACGACCCTGACGATCGGCGAGGTCGCCTATCGCCAGGGTCGCCGGTGGACCCACCTGGTCGTCGAGTGGGGCTTCGCCGAGGTCCTCCCGGACCGGGTCATCGTCCTGGCCGAGACGGGTGCCTCGGTGGCCGACATCGACCCGGAGGCCATCCTGAAGGCCAAACAACGGGCTGAGGAACGTCTCCGGAGCCGGAATCCCGACGTGGACGTCGAGTCCGAGATGGAACAGCTCCGCCGGGCCCTGGTCCGGCTGGACGTGTGGGAGAAGGAGACCAAGAAGGGCCCCGAGTGAGAGTCTCTATCGGGAGTGGGTGTTAGGGGCTGAGTGTTAGCAGAGCCGTTCGGTTCGTGAAAACCCGTATGGATTCAAGCTTTTCCGACCCTTCGAAAAATCGGTGCTCGGTGCTGGGTGTTAGGTGTTGGGTGCTGGGTGTTGGGTGTTGGGTTCTTGAAAAAGGGACCTAACACCGAGCACCCAGCACCCAGTACCCAACACCCAACACCCATTCTGTCTGAAAAATCGTGCTTCCCGGGCGATGGGGAAGGCCGTCCCGACGCCATTCTCCCGGGCCGAACGGCTCAGTTATGTTCCATTGCTTGCCTCAACCCCCTGCCTGCATTCCTTGATTCCCCAATTCGCAATCCGAAATGCGCCATTCGCAATTTTCCCGTGCCCGACGTCGAACTTTCGAACTTGAAGGAGGTCCGTCCGGTGGACGTTCCGTTTCGATGGAAGACCGCTATCAGCAGTTTCGGGATCTTTATGCTGACCTTCCTGGGCCCCTGGGGGGCCGGCTCGCTGAGTTCTCATCGACTGGTCGTCTCCAGTTGGGTTCAGCATCCGTATTGGATGGACGGCCCGGAATGGAACGTATATCGGGTCGACTACGAAGGACGACCCCGCCTGTGGCATGTCTTGCAGTGGCAGGTCCGGCCGGACGAGCGTTCGATCTGGGTCCGCCACTGGCAGATGCCGACCCTGGCCGACGTCCCGGAGCTCACGTATGAGGGTCTCTGGGATGGCGACCGCCTCGGGATGGCGTGGGAGACGACCCGGGCCGCCGGCCCGTGGCCGTCCGCATGGGTCTTGTGGGTTCTCGTCCGTCTGCTACCGCTCGATCCTACGCGAGAGACGACCCGAGCCGTGATGAAGGACTACCGGGTCACCCAGACGGACGAAGACGTTGAGGCCTGGACCTTTCGGGTCGTAAACGTCTACGACGGCCGGACCTGGACGTTTCGTCTGGCCCGATCGTTTCCGTACGGGATCTTGGAAGCCCACGTGGACGGATGGGCCTGGTACCTGGTCGATCGCTTCCGGGTCCCTCTGATCGAAGGCAGACCATAGACTATAGACCGTAGACCATGAACCATAGACCCATGAACATAGTCGTTCGGGCCGTGAGAATGGTGTCGGGACGGCCTTTCCCATCGCCCGGGAAGCACGATTTTTCAGACAGAATGGGTGTTGGGTGTTGGGTGTTGGGTACTGGGTGCTGGGTGCTCGGTGTTAGGTGTTAGGTCCCTTTTTCAAGAACCCAACACCCAACACCCAGCACCCAACACCTAACACCCAGCACCGAGCACCGATTTTT
>JAUQPV010000282.1 GCA_030550225.1 Acidobacteriota bacterium
AACTGCCGGACTGCCGAATTGCCGACCTGCCTATTCTATATAAGCCGTCCCCACGTACCGAACCCGCCAGCCAGGACCGGGGTTATCCGGCTCGACCCGCAGGACAAAGGGTAGCCGCCGACGGAGGTGGATCCCGCGCGGATTCGGCCACACCGGGACGTCCAGGTAGAAGAACCGTACGTCGAAGTAAAGGTAAGCCGTCGAAGCCGACCCCGCCGAGGCCGGGACGGCCTGGCAAGCCCAGACCTGGGCAAAGCGGAAAAATCGCCGGGCCGTCTCATCCGCCGCCAGGGTCTGAGTGTCGGGGCACGCCCGAAGGTCCAGCCGCCGTAAAGGCCGCCATTCCGTCCCGCCGGGCGGGAGGTACCAGCGGTCCACGGTCGTTCCGTCGTGCACGACGCCGACCCAGCGATCATGGCGCCAGGGGAGGGGTAGGACCCATAGGCGGACCGGGACGTCGGACGGACCCGTTCGATGACGGGCGACCCACGCCCGCAGGGAACGTTCGGCCTGGACGTGGAGCCAGCCGGCGTGGGCGTAATACAGAGTCTGGAAGATGAGGAACCCAAAGGCGACGGCGACGGACCGCCGGGGCCGCCACCGTTCCAGGAGAAGGGCCACGCCGCCCGCCAGCCAGACCCAAGGCGCCAAGACAAATTGCCAGCCGGCCCACGCCTGGGCCCACGTGAAAGGCCACCCCAGGAAAGTCGGATAGACCGTCAACAGGTCCATCAGAATGTGCAGGCCCCAGTTCAGGTAGGCCAGAGGGAGCCAGGCCCGCGTCGGGCCCCGCCACCGGACCGGGAGCAGAAGCCCGAGGAGCGGGAGGACCAGCCAGCCGAGGACGGCATGCGTCAGAGTCCGGTGGGCCAAAATGTAAGTCATCGGCGGGCCGACCAACCGGACGGCTCCGTCCACGTCCGGCAGGTTCGCCAGGATGACGCCCCATAACGCGGCGCGCGGGACTTCGGCCCGCCTGGGATAGGCCCGTGCGACAAAGTAACCCGTCAAACCGTGAACGACTTGGTCCATAACAGGAATAAGATGCAAGATGCGGGATACGAGATGCAAGATGAGGATACAAGTAGACGGGATTCTGGGGTCAAATCCCCAGTGGGCCGGCGGGTTCAGGCAGGCCAGTCCTGCGGGCGTCGAAAGACCCAAGAGGTGCCGCCCCCTCAGCCAAGACCCGACGGTGGAGGCCGTTGACAAAAGGGGAGAGGAAAGATATCTTAAATATCCTCCCTCTACGTTCGTACTGCGGGGTGGAGCAGTCCGGTAGCTCGTTGGGCTCATAACCCAAAGGTCGCGGGTTCAAATCCCGCCCCCGCTACCACCAGAAGCTTTCCCTGAAAAGCTCTACCGGGGCACTCATCTCCCTATCAGCTTACCTGCCCGAGGCGACTCATCGTCCCGCCATACAGACTCCCGATTCAGAAGGTCTCCCAGCGGACGACTTCCTCGAAGGGTCGTCGTCCGGTCGGATAGGGGACCTCGGCCGGATAGCCGACCGCCAACAGGGCCACCGGACGTAGCCCCGGCGGCGCCTTGAGGAGGCGGTTGACCGTCTCTTCATCGAAGGCCCCGACCCAGCAACTGGCCAGTCCTAAGGCCGTCGCCGCCAGTTGCGCATAGGCGCACGCGATGGTGGCATCTTGGAGGGAATAGAGCTCGGCACCCCGTCGCCCGTATTTGACGGCCGAACGGCCCGGGTCCTGGAAGAAGACCAGGACAACGGGCGCTTCCGCGATAAACATCTGGTCGAGGGCCGCCCGGGCCAGCGCCCGTCTTGTCTTGGCATCGGTCACCACGACGATGGCGTAGGCTTGAAGATTACCGGCTGAGGGCGCGGCCATGGCGCACGCCAGAATCTGCCGGACCTTCTCTGCCTCGACAGCGGTGGGCTGATACGCCCGGACGGACCGGCGATGTCGAATCACTTCAAAGAATTCCATCGCCCGCCTCCCCGTCTATGGGTCCCAGATACACCAAGTGGGCCGGACAACGACAGTCGCGGGCCCCAAATCTGCGGGCCACCACCGGAGCCCCCGGCCGCCGGAGCACCTGCCGGTTCCATGCGCACTCCAGACGTCTGCGTGTGAAAACGACCCGGACCCCATCCAGACGGGCATGACGCAAGAAGTAATTGATATGCCCATGAAGCGTCTTGCGCCGTCGCCGGTGCCGGGCCAGACGCCGTTCCACGCCGCCGAGGGCGCTCCCCATATCGACGTACCGCCCGGCCGGGAATACACCCCCCAGTCGACCCACCTGAAGACGTACAGACTTAGGAAGGAACATATTCAACTGATAAATGCCTGGTATGTCCTTCATCGCTTTGTGAACTGGTCCCGCCGCTCTGAAATTAGCATCATCGTGAGCCTCGGGGAAGGGCGGAGGCCGCCCGGGCCTCAGAAGACTGCCGGAGGGGTGAAATCAGGTCAAAGAACCCAGTGGGTCAAATGACCCACCCAAAAGGGCTGTCTCAGGGGGTACGGCACCGTGGCGCCAAAGGTCGGCAGTTGGGGGATGGAGCGCCGTCTCGGCCAGGGGCCCCCTTGACCGGCACGATCTTTGCTAATAGGCTCGTTCGGCCATCCCGAAGGGCAAAGGGTGAAGGACCGGGAAGGGAGCCATGATCGTCGGTGACCGTCTCCTTCCTTTCGATGAATTCGTCGAGGCCCTCCGGCAGGAGGGTGCCCGTCGGTACCACCACCTGCATCCCTTTCACCGTCTGATGCACGAGGGCAAGCTGACGCCGGGCCAGATCCGAGCCTGGGTCGTCCAGCGATTCTACTACCAGTCCGTCTTGCCCTTAAAGGATGCGGCCATCCTGGCGAACTGCCCCATCCGAGAGGTCCGTCGGAGCTGGGTCCGGCGGATTCTGAACCACGACGGGACGGCCGACCGACCGGGCGGCCTCGACACGTGGCTGAAGCTGGGCGAGGCCGTAGGACTCATGCCGGAGCGGGTCCAGAACGCCGAAATCCTCCCGGGGGTCCGTCTGGCCTGCGATGCCTACGTGACCTTTTGCAAGACGCATAGCTGGCTGGAGGGCGTCGCCGCCTCGCTGACGACGTTGTTGGCCCCGGACCTGCACCAGACGCGCCTGGCGGCTCTCCGGCATCACTATCCCTGGATTCGGCCCGAGGGTCTGGCCTACTTTGAATGGCGGCTCCAGGCGGGTCGACAGGACGCCGAGGAGGCCTTGGACATCTTGCGCCGCTACTGCGTCACGGCCGAGGACCAACGGCGGTGCCTGGAGGCTTTCCTTTTTAAGACCGACATTTTGTGGGCGCTCTTAGATGCTGTCTACTTCGAGTACGTCGTCCGGAGCGACGGCCGTACGCCGTACGATGACCTGACGACGGGAGGAGACGGCTCATAGGTCATGACCAGTCATCCCCAAAACCCTCCCCCGTGGGAGAGGGCCAGGTGAGGGCCGAAAGAGGGGATTGGGATACGGCTTCGAGGTCCATGACCCCATGAATCCCGTCGTCCCGCCGTCGCGGGAAGGTACGTCATGCACATCGTTTTTCTCGGGACCGGGGGTGGCGGGGGCCTTCCCCAGTGGAACTGCAACTGTTCGCACTGCGAGCAGGCTCGGGCGGGTCGACGCCCGACCCGAATGGAGGCGGCCC
>JAUQPV010000283.1 GCA_030550225.1 Acidobacteriota bacterium
CAGAAAGTCCGGCGGCGGAAAGACGTACCCGCCCTCGCCCTGGATGGGTTCGACGATGACGGCGGCGATGTCGTCCGGATGAGCCGTCCGCTTCAGGATGTAGTCCTCGATGAACGCCAGGGTGGCGTCCGTGCATTTCTCGGGGGGCACCTGGCCGAAGGGCCGGTAGGGGTTCGGATAGGGAGCATGGTGGACTACGCCGACGGAGGGGCCAAAGCGCCGTTTGTGAACGGCCTTGCTGGCCGTCAAGGCCAGCGACCCGTATGTCCGACCGTGGAAGGCGCCGTAGAAGGCGATAAAGTCGGTCCGGCCCGTGACCCAACGGGCCAGCTTCATGGCCGCCTCGATGGACTCCGTCCCCGAGTTCGTGAAGAAGACGCGCCACTCGCCCTCGCCCGGCAGACGGGCCAGACGCTCGGCCAGGTCGGTCATCAGGCTGTAGTAGAAGTCCGTCCCGGCCATGTGGACGAACGTAGCCGCCTGTCGCTGGATGGCCTGGACGACCTCGGGATGGCAGTGGCCCGTGTTGAGAACGGCCACGCCCGACGTGAAGTCGAGATACACGTTGCCGTCCACGTCCTCGACGACGGTGCCTTCCCCGCGGGCCATCACAAAAGGATAGGGCCGCGTATAGGACGGCGAACAGAATCGATGGTCCTTTTCGACGACCGCCCGGGCCTTGGGGCCCGGCGGTTCGACTCGGATAAGGGGCACTTTTTCATAAGGCATGATAGGACTCCTTTTGCAGGTCTCAGGTGCCGGGTCCCAGGTCTTCAAGAAGTCCCCAGGGCCGACCCCGTGCCGGATTTTCCGCTTGGCCCGACGATCCCCCAGTGCGGTCCGGCGGGTCTGGAGTCTTTCCCCCGGGACCCTATTCCGCTTTTCGCAGGGCCTTCCCGACCTCCCGCTGTTCTGAGGATGCCCGGCCGATGAGGGCCCCGACCAGGTCATACCGACCCATCGGAAGCATCAGATAAAATCCCTGCACGATGCCCCGCAGGCGCTCCATGAGGGCCTGCGAAAGTTCGAGGGCGACCCGCTCGGCGTCCTCCCGGGTTTGGCCCCGGAGCCGGTCGATCCACGTCTCGGGGATCGAGATACCGGGCACCTCATTGACTAAAAATCGGGCATACCGTTCACTGATGGGCGGACAGATGCCCACGATGAGGTCCACGGCCAGGTCCCCCAGGGCATCCCAAAAGCGAAGGATGATGTCGGGGTCATAGATGGGCTGAGTCACCAGGAAGGAGGCGCCGTTTTCGACCTTCTGCCGAACCCGTTCGACCTCCCGCTCCAGGTCGGCCGCCAGGGGATTCGCACTGCCGCCGATGATAAAGCGGGTCCGGGCATCGATGGGGTTGCCCGCCAGGTTCCGGCCCTCGTTCAGGTTCCGGAGAATCCGGATCAGGCCGACGGCGTCCACGTCGAATACGGACGTCGCCTTGGGAAATTCACCGACCTCGACGGGCTCGCCCGTCAGGGCCAGGACGACTCGGATCCCCAAGGCCGCCGCCCCCAGGAGCTCCGACTGCAGGGCGATGACGTTTCGATCCCGGCACGTGAAGTGTACGATGGGCTCGATGCCGACCTCCCGCTTCAGGACAGCCGCCAGGGCGACCGGCGACATCCGAAGGCTCGCCAAGGGGTTGTCCCCCACGTTGACGGCATCCACGCCGAGGGACCGAAGGTACCGAACGTCCTCGACGACTCGCGTGTAGTCCCACCCACGGGGCGGCTCGACGGCCACGGTCACGACCCCATCCTTCGAGAAGAGGTCCCGCAGACGGGTCGGGAAAGTAACTTCCTCAGGCGGGATGGGCTTCTCGACGAGCTGGAGAGACGGCAGAGGGGTTTTCTCGGGGGCCGGCGCCGGTCGGACGACCGGACGGACCGGCACAGCTCCCTTCACGACCCGAGCCATGGCGGCTGTGTGCTCCGGCGTCGTCCCACAGCACGAGCCGATGAGGACGACACCGGCTTCGATGAAGAGTCGAGCATACTCGGCAAAGTAGGCCGGCGTAGCCGCATAGGTCCATCGCCCAGCTACATAAGTCGGATACCCGGCATTCGGCATGACACACAGGGGATGGGGAAAGTCCTTCAAGCGGTGGAGGACCAGCTCGTAGGCGTCCCCCGGCCCGATCCCACAGTTGAACCCGACGACGTCGGCCCCGGCTTCGACCAGCTCGTACAGGGCCCCTGGGAGCTCGTTGCCCATCCGGGAGCGGCCCTCCCGGTCGAAGGTCATCAAACACACGATGGGAACCCGACCGACCCGGCGGGCCGCCTGGATGGCGGCCCGGGCCTCGACCGTCGAGTTCTGCGTTTCGATGAACAGAAGGTCGACCCCGCTTTCGACTAAGTAACCGATCTGCTCTTCATAAATGGCCTGCACGTCTCGCAGGGTCAACCGTCCATAAGGCTGGAGTAAGGCCCCCAGGGGACCGACGGAGCCGGCGACGAATACGCCCGTCCCGTGAGCGGCAACCTCCCGGGCCAGTTGAACGCCGGCCCGGTTGATGTCCCGAATTTGCTTCTCCAGGCCGAAGCGCTTCAATTGCACGTAGTTGGCCCCAAAGGTGTTCGTCTCGAGGACGTCGGCCCCGGCCCGGAGGTACTCTTCATGCACGGACAGGACCAGGGAGGGGTTCTTCAGGTTAAGCTCCTCCCGGCACTGGCCCTCGGGGAGGCCCCGCATGTGCAGGTACGTTCCCATGGCCCCGTCGACGAGGAGGACCCGCTCCCGGAGACAATCCCAAAAGGAGACAGACTTCTTCATAACAGTACCATATCATGCATTATATGCAAAATTTCCATAAAAGAACTCATCTCGAAACCCGTGAGATAGGGATTCCGGGGGATCGCCCCGCATCGGCATCCGAGACCCCGGCCCTTGCCTTCGCGGGCCCTCCCCCGCCGCCACCGCCAGGACTCGACTTCCACCACCTCGGGATAGACGCCTCCCGCCCACCCTCACTCAGGGTCCCCAGCGTGCGGCCACCCGCCGCCGCAAACGCCTTCGCGCGCGCACCGGCCGTCTCGGCCGACGGAACGTCGGGTCGCTTCAGCAAACTCCATGCCAATCAGGACCCGCCTCCTCGAAATGCCCGACACGGCCAGCTTTTCCGACCCCTCTCCCGACCCCGACCCTCCCCACGTGTCTATCCCCGTAAACACTCTGTCTAATCGGTTAGACACCTGGGGAAACCCCTCCTTGGCCATCCGCTGTTCGCACCATCGGTTGGGAGAGAACTCGTCTCAAAAGTCCCGGATCTCAGTCAAAGAGAAGCTCTGGATCAAGGTCCTCACCCTGCCCTCTCCCCCAGGGAGAGGGTTTGGAGATGAGTTCATGGTGACGTAACGTCCTCCCTGTGAAACAGTCGGCGTTTTGCCGACGATTGCCCGATGCGCCATTCGCTATTCACGCCTCAAGGTCGGTCAGGTCGTGGACGGGAAGCTGGCACGTGAAGTCTCGACACACGTAAATCGTCCGTCGGTCCTGAAGGCGGACCTTGTCCGCCAGGGCCGGGTAAGTCGTGGGTGCTCCGGCTATCTGCCAGGCAAAGACCCGGTACGGGAACCATCGGCCTTGTAATTCGGCCCGGGTAGCGGCCAGTTCGTCGGACGTCCCGACGAACAC
>JAUQPV010000284.1 GCA_030550225.1 Acidobacteriota bacterium
GGCTTCTCCAGCAACCTATCAAGGACACGCTATGTGGGACGAAGGTCTTGTACCGGCGGGACTACGAGCGGATCCGATCCCTGCGGGGCTATTTTGGGGACTTCGACCCCTTCGGCGACTTTGAACTCTTGTTTGGTGCGGCCAAGCTGGGTTTGCGGATCGTGGACCTGCCCATTCGATATCAGGAGCGGACGTACGGGACGACGAAAATTCGCCGCTGGCGTCACGGCTGGCTCTTGCTCCGGATGTGCCTCGTCGCCTTTCGAAAACTCCGGCTCGGATGAGGGAGGGCCATGAGGTGGCTGATCGTCGCGGCGGTGTGGATACTGTGGGTCCGCCTCTGGTTTCAGGGCCCCGTCCGGCTGGGACGGTGGGTCCTCTTGCCCGACTGGGGGTGGTTCATCGCCTTGTTGACAGGGATGCTCGTCTGGGCCGTCTTGAGGGCGTATGGACTTTCGATCCGCCAGTTGTGGGCCTGGGGACGGTACCAGGCCCGGACGCTGGGGGCATACCTGGCAGTCGTTTCGGTCGCCCTACTGTGGGTCGGCTGGACGGCCCACGCCTTCCGAACGCGGGTTCCCCGCGGGTTTCGGGCGACTTACTATCCCCAGGCCCGCCTGGAAGGGATGCCCTTCATCGGCGGGATTCAGGCGGCCCCGGTCGTCCGGCCGGAATGGATTCCGGTCCCGGGCCAGCCTTTTGCCGCCGTGTGGGAAGGATACTTCCGGGTCGACCGTCCGGGGCGGTACGTCCTGGAGGTCAATGCCGTGGACGGGGCTATCGCTTGGGTCCAACCGGCCTCTCTGTTCGAGGGGAGGCCCATCGGATGGGGCCCGAGCTTTCATCAGTCTGTAGACTTACGGCCGGGGTGGCATGTCCTCCGCCTGGCCCTACTCAGTGAGACAGGTGGTAACTATGCTCTCGAGTGGCGCCTCTGCGGGGACAAATGCCGGTCCCCGGCGGACTTCTTTCCGACCGTCCCGTCCAAGTCGGCCCTCCGACGTGAGCGCTGGTGGCTGTGGACATGGGCCGGGGGGACTCTCCTCCTCGGAGGAGTGAGCCTCGGAGCGGTCATCGGCCGGCGCCGAAACCCCTGGACCTCCTGGAAGGGCTGGTTTCGCCGGTGGGGCGGTGTCTTGCTCCCCTTGCTGGTCGGGACAGGCGTGCGGGTCCTCATGCATGACCGGGTCCCCAGCATGTTTAGTAGCGATGAAGCCGTATATCACTCGATGATGCTCGACATCATCGAGGGGCGTGGGTATAACTCCTGGAACGCGCCGCCGGACACCGCCCACATGTGGCCCGGCCACCCGACCTTCGAGTACGGCCAGGCCTATGGCGGAACCTTGGTCGCTCATCTCGGGGCCCTGCTCAGCCTCCTGATCGGTCGGTCCTGGACCACGCTGTTGTATGCCATCGACCTTCTCGTCCTGGTCCACATGGTTGGCGTCTTCGTCTTGGCCCGGACGCTTTGGGGGGAGCGGGTCGCCCGTTGGGCCGTGTGGCTGTCGGCAATTCCCCACTATCAACAAGTCTTGATGGAGCATATCATCGTCCGGGCCGACATCATGGCTCTGACGCCCTGGCTCCTCTGGCTGGTCACCCGGATGTGGCTCGACCTCCCAGAGGTCCGCGACCGACGACGGTACGACCTCTGGGCAGGACTCCTGAGCGGCCTTCTGCTATGGGTCCATCCGTCCTCGGTCTCCATCTTGGCCACAGTAGGCCTATGGGTCGTGGCGTTTGGCTGGGTCTTCCGTCGATCCGGAAGCCCGCGGTGGCTGGCCTATATCCTGATGGGCTTCCTGATGGGGGTCGCCCCTATCGCCTTCTGGAACATGCGGCACGACTGGATCATCTTCCGGGTCCCGACAGCTATCGCCCACACGCCGGGCCTTTTCGATTGGGAGGCGTGGGCCGCCTTCTGGGCGTCCCTGCCAGACCGGTTGAGTCGGGTCCTCTTTTTCTTGGCCCGAGATGTGTGGGGTGCCCTCTGGGTCGATGCCAACCCCTTTTGCCGGCCCATGCTGATGAGTTGTCAGGTGACCCTCTACCAGACGTGGTTTCCCTCAGAGCCGTCCTATGTTTCGACGTTTTTGATCGTATTATATGCCGTCGCCCACGTGGCTTACTTGTTATTTCTCTTGCGCACGCGTCCGCCGAGACTCAAGGATGACCCCCGATGGGCCACTCAGACGGTCCCCCTCTTCTTGATGGCCGTGACCCTCTGGATGAACGCCATGGCCGCCCCTGTCTTAGTTGATGCTCGCTACCTGACACATCTTTTCGCTGTGGGGCCTTCCCTGATCGCTTGGCTGGGCGTCGAGGTCTTGGACCGACGGTGGCGGGGTGCTGGCGGCCTCCTTATCACCCTTCTCGTCGCCGTCCATGCCCACGCCTTGGCTTACGGTCGTCTGGCCAACGCCGAACGGACTCAGGTCGCCCGAGGCCTTATCGATTTCCTCCACCACCATCGAGTCGAGTCGGTCATCACGAACTTCGAGACGGCCTACTGGCTGATGTGGATGACGGACGAGGCTATCGTGGCGGCACCCGGCTATAATCCTCCGAAGGATCGCCATTCTCTTCTGACGCTTCGAGCCTTTCGGAATCCCCGATCAGCCGTCCTCCTGCCTGTACGGGAAGCGGAGACCCTCGGCCTGGAGTCATGGCTCTCTCAGCAAGGGATTCGCTACCACCGGTACCGATACCGGGATTGGCTTCTCCTAAAGGACTTGGAAGTGCCCTATTGGCAACAGACCGTTCGGTTTATCTAAGGGGGCCGTCCGGTTCGTGAGAAGGGGTATCGGATCGGTATTTTCCATCGCTTGGAGAGCCCGATTTTTCGAAAGAGCCGTTCGGTCCGGGAAAATGCCTCGGACGGCCTTCCCTGCCGTTCGGGAAGTCCGGTGCTTCCAAGGAACTCGTCTCAAAACCCTCCCCCTGGGGAGAGGGCAGGGTGGGGGCCTCGATGCAGAGCTTCTTTCTCTCTGGGGTCAGGGACTTTTGAGACGGGTTCAAGGGATGAGCAACTGTCTTCAAAGTCAAGATCCTTTATTAACCTCCATGGAAAGGGTATTAGGTGGGTTGGAAGACGGGCGACCAGGGTGTCCGATGGCGGACGATGGCATTCAGGATAGACAGGAGCTTTCGCATACAGGCCGTGAGAGCGACCTTTTTAGGCTTGCCGCGCTGGAGGAGGCGATGATAGAAAGCTCGGAGGACGGGATTGTGGCGGCTGGCGACCAAGGCGGCCATGTAAAGGGCGTGGCGGCGGCAGGGCCCGACCGCCATAGATGCGACGGCGGCCCCGGTGGGCGCCGCTGTCGTGGTTGAAGGGTGCGACCCCGACGAGGGCGGCGCTCCGTTTGGCATCGAGGGTGCCCAGCTCGGGCAGGTAGGCGATCAGGGTCCGGGCGGTCCGGAGGCCGACGCCGGGGACGCTCCGGAGGAGGTCCTCCCTTTCCCGCCAGGCGGGACTTTGGCGGATGCGCTGGTCCAGGTCCTGGTCGAGGTCCTGGAGGGCCGCCTCCAGGTAGGCGATGTGGGCCTGCAGGGAAGGCCGGAGGAGGGGGGCGGCCCGGTCCAGGCGATTCCGTTCGGCCATCCGCATGTCCATCCACTGCCGCCGTCG
>JAUQPV010000285.1:0-3350 GCA_030550225.1 Acidobacteriota bacterium
GATGAAGATCTCACCAAGCGTTCCGTCTTCGTATTCACCCGTCCGGAGGTAGATCTTCTGGCCGGCCACGCGGGCTTCCTGGGTGAAGCCGTACCGCTTCTTGGGAAGTCGCCGACGCTGGAGGCGGGGGAGCTCCGACGTCGGGACCTCGACCCGGGACGTCGAGGTCGCCGGGACTTCGGTTTGGGCCGGGGCCGGTTCTTCGGCCTTGCGGCCCGTGTTCAGGGGCTGGGAGGCCTTACAGCCGTCCCGGTAGACGGAGATACACTTGATACCCATCCGCCAGGCCTCGACGTAGATCCGCTCGATGTCCTCGACGGTCGCCTCGTTGGGCAAGTTGACGGTCTTACTAATTCCACCACTTAGGAACGGCTGGACGGCCGCCAGCATGCGGACGTGGCCCATCGGCTCGATGTACCGCTGGCCGTAAGGGCCACATCGGTTCGCGCAGTCGAAGACGGGTAAGTGCTCGGGCCGCAGGTGAGGCGCTCCCTCCAGGGTCTGGCGGCCGCAGATCCAATCGTTGGCCTCCTGAATCTGGCGGGGCGTCCATCCGAGGGCTTCGAGGAGCCGAAAGCCGGGTGCCCGGTACTGCTCCGGCGTAAAGCCCAGCCGCTGGAGCGTCGCCTCCGGGACGACGCCAGGGGTGAACAAGCCGTCTAAGTCCAGGACCTGGGGGAGCCGGGCCTCGAGTTGGGCGATCTCCTGGTCGGTGAAGCCCTTGGCCCGAAGCGTCTCCCGGTTGATGTGGGGCGCCCCCTCGAAGGTCAGGTGGCCCAGGAGGTACTTCAGCATGTCTTGAACCTGGGCTTCCGTATAACCCAACCGCCGAAGGGCCTCGGGGACGGCCCGATTGACGATCTTGAAGGAACCGCCGCCGGCCAACTTCTTGAACTTGACGAGGGCAAAGTCCGGCTCGATGCCCGTCGTGTCACAATCGAGGAGCAATCCGATCGTGCCTGTCGGAGCGAGGACCGTCGCCTGGGCGTTGCGGTAGCCGTAGACCTGACCCAGCTCGAGGGCCGTGTCCCACGCCCGACGGGCTTCCTCGACGAGGTCCGCCGGGGCCTTCGTCGGGTCGATACCGTAAGCCGCCTGGCGGTGCATCTGGATGACCCGCAGGAAGGGCTCCCGGTTCTTGTAAAACTCCTCAAAGGGGCCCTTGCGGGCGGCCATCCGGGCCGACATGGCGTAGGCCTCGCCCGTGAGGATGGCCGTCAGGGCGCCGGCCCAGGCCCGGGCCTCGTCACTGTCGTAAGGAATTCCCAGAAGCATCAAAAGCGTCCCGAGGTTCGCATAGCCAAGGCCGAGGGGCCGCAAACGGTGGCTGTTTTCGGCGATCTTCCGGGTCGGGTATGACGAAAAGTCGACGAGGATCTCCTGCGCCAGGAAGAAGACCCGGATGGCGTGCCGGTAGGCCTCGACGTCGAAGGTCCCGTCGTCCCGGAGAAACTTCGTCAGGTTCAGCGACGCCAGGTTACAGGCCGTGTCATCCAGGAAGATATACTCGGAACAGTTGTGAACGACGATCCCGTTGGCGACGAAGTGGTGGGTCACCGGCTCGGCCAGGTCATAAACGTCGGCTTCTCCGACGGGTCGGATAGAGACGATTTCATCCATCAGACGGTCCCGGTACACGCCGACCCGCCGATTGAGGCGCCGCAGGGCCTTAGCCTTCGGGCTCTCCGGCATGAAGCCGATCTCCCGTTCAAAGATCACCCGGGAGGACCGGCTGACCCGCAAGGAGTGAACTTCTTGGACCGGATACTCCCGCCAGCCGCCCCGGCCATCGGGAAGCCGACTGACGTCTTGGCCGCCCCGGCGATTCCGGTAAATTTTCGACTTGATCCCGAAGGCCAAAAGAAGAAGCTGGACCTGTTCCAGGAGCTCCAAGGACGTCGATTCCAGCGAAACGTACTGACTCTTATCCCCGTAGTCGGCGACCGTCCCATCAGCCGTAAACAGCCCCCGCAGGAGGGCCGCCAGGGACGGCTTGTCCAGCTCGAAGACGGCCGGTGTGAAACGTTTCCGCTCGGCGCCCTCGTCCAGGACGGCCCACTCCTTGAAGATACGGATGACCGGACCCGACCCGATGGCCAGCCGGCATCCCGTCGACGTCCAAGTCACACGAGGTGCATCGTTACGGCCGACGGACCCGACAGCTTTGCGGAGGCGCTTTTGCTGATAAATCTCTTGGGCGATGGCTTCGAGGACGCCGGCCTCTACCTCATGCATCGTGATGATGACGTATTCCTGCTCCCGTCCCTGGACATACGCCCGGGTCAGGCACCCGTCCCCGACGGCCAGACCGATGGCCTCGGCTAAGCGTTCGGGCAGGCTCACGCGACCAAAGCCGGGGCCCTGGAGGAACACCGAATCGCCCGGCCGCAAGTCCCGAACGGGGACATCGCCCCGAGGCGTCAACACAGGATGGTCCTCCGTCGCCCGGAGTCGGTACCCGCACCGGGTCCGAATCTCAAAGACGGGTTTGCGGCCCGTCGGGAACACCTGAGTGACGAGATGCGGCTGGCCGTCGGCCCCGATGACCCGGACCGTCTGACCGACAAGGGCATCGATCCGCCGCCAGCCCTCGTCGGTCGCGACCAACGTATCGCCGGTCACGCAGGGGTTCGTGGCGTTGATGCGGCCCGTGTTCGGACAGGGGTTCCACCGGTTGATGGTCGTGTCAAACTGGACGCCGGGGTCGGCGCACCGCCAGGCCGCATAGGCGATCGTCCGCATGAGGTCCCGGGCCCGGTAGGTCTTCCAGACCTCGCCCGTCGTCCGGAGACGGGTCGACCACGTCCCGTCGTTGAGGTAGGCGTGCATGAACTCGTCGGGGATCCGGACGGAGTTGTTCGAGTTCTGACCCGAGACGGTCCGGTAGGCCTCGCCGTTGAAGTCCGCCGGGTAGCCGGCCCGGATGAGGGCCCAGGCCTTTTCTTCTTCCCGGACCTTCCACAGGATGAAGTCCTCGATCTCGGGGTGGTCGATGTCGAGGATGACCATCTTGGCGGCCCGGCGGGTCGTCCCGCCCGACTTGGTGGCACCGGCGGCTCGGTCAAAGACTTCGAGGAAGGACATGAGGCCCGACGACGTCCCCCCGCCGGACAGCTTCTCCATGTAGCCGCGGATTTTCGAATAATTGCTCCCCGTCCCAGACCCGTATTTAAAAACACGCGCCTCGTTTTTAACGAGTTCGAAGATGGACATCAGGTCGTCTTCGACGGACTGGATGAAACAGGCCGAACACTGGGGATGCTCGTAAGCCGTCTGGGTCATCTCGACCTGGTTCGTCCGCCCGTTCCAGTACCAGTTCCCCCCGCTCCCGTCGATGCGATAGGCGTGCC
>JAUQPV010000285.1:3360-3593 GCA_030550225.1 Acidobacteriota bacterium
GCCACAGGCCGCAGTTGAACCAGACGGGCGAGTTGAAGGCCCCGATCTGATGAAGGAGCATGTAGGTCAGTTCGTCTTCGAAGGCCTGAGCCTCCTCGGGCGTCGTAAAGTAGCCACCCTGCTCCTCGCCGGCGAGACGGATCGTGTGGGCGACCCGCCGGATGACCTGCCGGACGCTCCACTCGTGCCCCCGGCCGGGCACGCCGGCCTTGCGGAAGTACTTGGACGCCACG
>JAUQPV010000022.1 GCA_030550225.1 Acidobacteriota bacterium
CGACCCAGACGAGGTCGGCCGTCCCCCCGTCCCAGGGAACCTGAACGGCCCACCGGAGCGCAGGCCTCCCGGCCTGCAGGAGCGTAGGCCTCCCGGCCTGCGGGAGCGTAGGCCTCCCGGCCTGCGGAAACAGCCAGCCGGTCCGGACGGGCCGGATCTGCCAGTGCACGTCCGTCCGAAGCCGATACAGGCTCAGATGCCGGTCCAAGACCGTCGTCCAGCCGTCCAGGGTGAAAAGGCGAAGGCCGCCGTCTTCCCGGGCGACCCAGGCGTCGGCGACGACCTTCCCGCGAGGCGTCAGAAAGAGACCGTACCGGACCTCGCCGACGGCCAGGGACCGAACGTCCTGGGTCATCATGTTATGGAAGAAGTCGACAGCCTGGGTGCCTGTCACGACCCATGTGACCCAACCGGGGAGGTCGGCCCAAAGGACCTGCGTCATCCGCTTTCCCTCGCATCGTCCCATCCCGTAATCTATAGGGCCGCATCCCGATTGGCAAGGGACCCACTGGCTGGAGTCAGGCAGTAAGGCGACATGGCTGTCCCGATGAAATCGACTTTTCCGACCGTTTGAGGAGGACGATTTTTCAAGCTTCGGCGGATGGGCAGATAGGCTGGGATGTGGAATGTGGGATGCGAGATGCGGGATACGGGATGTTTTGCCCTGATGGGCCGTCGCTGAAACCCAACGGCCGAGCATTCCCTCGTCACGACGTCACGACATTACGAAGGAGGCCAGCATGAGCGAGCCAATCGTCTTGCGACCCATCGGATACGTCCGGACCGACGTGCTGGACGAGGAAATTCGCTGCCGTCGTCGGGAAATTCAAGCGGAGGTCGTCCTGGACAAGGACCTCGAGCCGGCACTGGACGGCATCGAGGACTTCTCTCACCTGTTCGTCCTCTTCTGGATGGATCGGGTTCCCCCGGAAGAGACCCGACGTCGGAAGGTCCATCCGCGAGGTCGGACGGACCTGCCGCTCGTCGGCGTCCTGGCGACCCGGGGTCGGGGTCGTCCGAACCCCATCGGGTTGGCCGTCGTAGAGCTCCTGGGGCGCTCGGGTCCGGTCCTGCGGGTCCGGGGCCTGGACGCCTACGACGGGACGCCCGTCCTGGACATCAAACCCTATGACCCCCACGACGTCGTCCCCGACCCGAGAGTCCCGGCCTGGTGGACGCAACTGCATAATAGGATGGGGATCCAGGAGAAGCCGACCCGCATCGGCCACCGAGACCCCGGCCCTTGACTCGCGGGCCCTCCCCCGCCGCCACCGCCAGGACTCACCTCCCACCACCTCGGGATAGACGCCTCCCGCCCGCCCTCACTCAGGGTCCCCAGCGTGCGGCCACCCGCCGCCAGAAACGTCGTCGCGCGCGCACCGGCCGTCTCGGCCGACGGAACGTCACAGGGCCTTTCAGCAAACTCCGTGCCAATCAGGACCCGCCCCCTCGAAATGCCCGACACGGCCAGCTTTCTGCCCCATCCCCCGACTCCCGTCCTTCCCCACGTGTCTATCCCCGTAGACACTTTGTCCAATCCCTTAGACACCTTGGGGAAATCATGGTCTTTTGCCCTTCACCCGCTCGCCACTCGCCATTCGCCCTTCGCCGTCTGCCCCTCGCCATTCATCCTGCCGTCACGGGGCTTGGAGCGGACGGCCTTCTAAGAACTTTTGGGCCTCTGTCAGCAGACGCTCTCGAATCCGAAAGATCGCGTCGGCCGACAGGGCGCACCGGAATCCTAAGTCGTCCCGCCGGGTGTCGGGCGCCCAGCTCCGGGATTCGTAGTTCAGGGCCCGGTCCTTGCCTTCTCGGAAGGACCCGCCCTTGACGACCCGTTTGCCGTCTGACGTAGCCGTGGCCGTCCATTCCCACGCGTTCCCGCACAGGTCCCAGATGCCGAAGGGGCTCCGCCCGTTCGGGTAGGCGTCGACGGGCGTCGTCGCGTCGTGCCGACTCTCCTTTGTGTTGCACCGGGCGGGGTCAAAGGACCGGCCCCAGGGAAATTGCAAGGCCTGAGGCCCCCGGGCCGCATACTCCCACTGCTCGGCCGTCGGGAGGGTCTTGCCCTCCCAGGCACAGAACGTTTGAGCCTCGTCCCAGGTGACCTGGACGACGGGATGGCGGGCCCGGTCCGGGGGGTAGGTCACCGTCTGACCGTGGGCCCGGGCGACGGCGGCATAGCGCTCCCACGTCACGGGGAAGGCGTCCATGTAAAAGGCCTGGAGGGCGACCTGCCGACTCGTCGGACCGACGCCAATCGAGGCCGCCGGCGTGGCCGGGACCAAGACCATGTCCCGGAGGACCCTTTGGAGACGGGTCAGCTCGTTCCATGCAGAGCTCCATACGGGCCCAAGGGTTTCGACTTGGCGGCGGACCTCCGGGTGGCGCCAAGCCGTCTGCTCGACCTGCCGCCAGACTTCCTGGGCCTCGACCCAGTCGTCCCGTCGGACGGCCTCGGTCCATCGGGCCAACAAGCTCATCCATAGGGCGCGCTCGGCTTCACTGGTCTGACGGGCTTGCTCGAAGACCCGCAAGATTCGAGGACTGGCGACCTCTCCGGGCGGTGTCCAAGCCGGCTGAATCTGTAGGATCGCCCGAAAGCGTTCCTCGGCCGTCGAAAGGCGCCCCAGGGCTACGCTGGCGTATGCCTGGAGGGCCAGGGCCTCGATGCGGGCGGCCTCATTCAAGCCATCGCTTTTCAGGACGACCTGGGCCAGACGGAGGGTGTCCTCAAAGCGGGCCTCCTTAAAGGCTTGCCAGGCCGCCTGGAGACGGGCACCGACGTCTTGCGCCCGGCCGGGCCCGCCCATGAGGGTCCAGCCGATCCATACGAAAAGCCATACGGTCCATCGACGGGGTGTCATACGCCTTCCTCGGATTCGGCCATTCGGGAATTCGACAGTTTGGGAGTCCGGCCATTCGAGAGCTCGGGAGTTCAGCAGATGGGTAGTAGACCGATAAGTAGTCGTATTCATTCCAATATACATTCATTACTCATTGTCAACTTGCCGAACTCTCGGATTCCCGGACTCCCGAATTCCCGAAAAGAGCAGGTCCATCAGGCGGAGGGCGTTCCGAGGGGCCGACCCGCCGACATCGTTATTAAAGAAGGCAAAGACCTGCTTCAGTCGGGCGGCTCGGAGACGGTCGACCCACGCCTGGAGCTCAGCGTCGCTGTAATCATACCGATACCAGGCTGTGCGGCCATGAAACCGGACGTAAGCCGTCTCGTGGGTCACGACCAACTCCTCGGGCAGGCGTGTCGAAACCGGGGCACTCACGGACACAATCCCCACATGCGGTGGCAGGTCTTCCATGATGTGGTCCAGGGCCTGGAACCAGGTAACGTGGCGGAACTCGACCACGTGGAAAAACGACCGGGAAAGGGGTTCCAGCAAGCGTCGCCAAAAGTCATCGTCCATCCGGGCCGAGGGCGGGAGCTGGATCAAGATGCCCTTCAAGCGGTCGCCCAAGGGCTCCATCGCCTCATAGAAGGCCGGCCACCGGTCATACTGACGAAAGTGACTGATAGATCGATGAACTTTGGTCACGAAGGCGAAGTCCGGGCGAGCCTGACGGACCCAGGCCCGGGTCGTGGCCGTCTTGGGGAAGCGGTAAAACGTACTGTTCATTTCCACGATGGGAAAGTGGGACTGATAGTACTCGAACCACCGGTGCATGGGGAGGTCGGCAGGGTAGAAGCGACCCCGCCAGCCTCGATAGAACCAGCCGGAACATCCGACCCAATATCGTGTCGACAGCATACCGATGGGCCTATGGGACTTCATTATAGCCGGCCTGCCCCTGAGGATGACACCGGCATGACGGCCGGTGTTCCGGGGATAGACACCGACGGCCTATCTGCCCACCTGCCGACCGGCCCATTTCTGGACCAAAGCCTGGAGATACCGGAGGTTCACGCGTCGGAACCCTTCCCATAGGACGTCGGCGGAGGGAAGACTATAGCCGTCCAGGCTGACCCAGAGTCGCCGGGCGACGACGACCTGAATCTCGCCCCGCCCTTCCGCATGGTAAAAGGCCTCGAAGCCATAGTAGTCGGGCGTGCGGATGCCACGGCGGTAATGGTCGGTTGCCTCCTCTCGGAATTCGACAGCCTGGGCCAGACTCTCGACCAGGAAGGGGGCCGACCGAACGTCCACGACCCGGATCTCGACTTGGGTCGGCGGACGGATCCACACCTGGCGGGCCATCGTGTAGGCGTATGTCTGATGTTGGAACAGGGTCCCGTAAGGCGGCTCCTGGAGTTCCCAGCCCGGCCATTCCGAAGGCAGGGCCCGCAAGAGCTCTTCGTAGGGGACGAGGCCTCGAACGGCTGCCGTCGGCCCCGGTCCGGCCCACTCCATCGTTTCGACGGGACGAGGCCGCTCCATCTGGATGACGGGGTTCAGCCACGCGTGGAAGAACCATCCAAGGGTGACCAGACCCCCAATGAGTCCCAAGCGAAATATCCATCGGGCGGTCCGGCGAATGATCGTCGGTAGCCTCACGACATCCCTTCCAGGCGGAATCGGGCGATGGCCGGATGGTCCGGCCACAGCCAGGTGACGAGGGCCAAGACCTGGCCCCGGGTTTCGGCCATCGAGCCCTCCGTGTCGATCACGACGTCGGCCATCCGGCGCTTCCGTTCGACGGGCCACTGGGCTTCGATACGGCGGCGGGCCTCAGCCTCGGAGAGGCCTCGCTCCCGGAGCCGACGGATTTGGGTCGCCTCCGAGCAGTGGGTCACGACGACGAGGGGAAACCGTCGGTGGGTGCCGACCTCCATCATCAGGGGGGCCACGCCGACGACCAGCCAGGCCCCGGTGGCCAGGTAGGTCTCGATCCAGCGGGCCGTCTCCTGGATCACCAGCGGATGCAAGATGGCTTCCAGACGGCGTCGGGCCGCGGGGTCTTGGAAGACCCACCGGCCCAGCCGGCCTCGGTCGATCCGCCCGTCATCGTTCAAGATGTCCCGTCCGAAGGCGGTGACGACGGCGGCGTAAGCCGCTCCACCGGGTGCCAAGAGAGCGTGGACGACGGCGTCCGAGTCGACGACGGCGGCGTCGAAGTCGGCGGCCAAAATGCGGGCCACGACGCTCTTGCCCGTGGCGATGCCGCCCGTCAGGCCGATCAACCGAACCCGGCGGTCTCGCATTCCACCCACGGCTGGACCTGTAGGAGTACGCCCCCGTTTTCTCAGCGGCCCCATCATAGGTGGAACCCACTCGGGAGGGCAATACGGGCCGTTCAGCCATTCGGCAGTGGGCCGGTGGGTAGACCGGCGTCTATCTTCCTGCCTGCCTATCTACCTACCTCCCCCTTTATGTAAAATACCCTTGCGCGATCCGGCGCATCTTTCAGACAGGGCACGATCGATGGGTACGCTACGGTCGAATCGGGACACTCGGTGGGCCGAACGGGTCGTGACCCCCCTCCGTCTTCAGGAGGACGCCCCCTTTGATAACCTCCTGCGGCCCCGAAACCTGCGGGACTTCATCGGCCAGGCCAAGCTGAAGGAAAAGTTCGAGATCTACATCCAGGCCGCCAAGGCCCGGGGGGAGCCCCTGGACCACGTCCTGCTGTATGGCCCGCCGGGCCTGGGGAAGACGACCCTGGCCAACATCCTGGCGCACGAGATGGGCGTCCAGATCAAGATCACGTCCGGCCCCGCCATCGAACGCCCGGGCGACCTCGTGGCCGTCCTGACGAACCTGGAGCCCGGCGACATCCTGTTTATCGACGAGGTCCACCGCCTGCACCCGGCCTGCGAGGAGGTCCTCTACCCGGCGCTGGAGGACTTTCGGGTCGACATCGTCCTGACGCAAGGCCCCAACGCCCGAACGATCCGCCTGCAACTCCCGCGCTTCACGCTCGTCGGGGCGACGACTCGGATCGGCCTCCTGACGCCGCCCCTTCGGGCCCGGTTCGGTATCGTCCATCGTCTGGACTATTACACGGCCGAAGAGCTCCGCACGATCCTCCTGCGGTCGGCCCAAATCCTTCAGGTCCGCCTCGACGCCGACGCCGCTTACGAGATCGCCCGGCGGGCCCGGGGGACGCCCCGGATCGCCAATCGGCTCCTCCGGCGGGTCCGTGACTTCGCCCAGGTCCGGGCGGACGGCGTCATCACCCTCGACGTGGCCCTGAAGGCCCTTGAACTCTTCGAAGTCGACGCCTACGGGTTCGACGACGTGGACCGCAAGCTCATGCTGACGCTCATCGAGAAGTTCGACGGCGGTCCCGTCGGTCTCAACACCCTGGCGGCGGCCATCTCGGAGGACAAGCAGACCATCGAGGAAATCTACGAGCCGTACCTGATGCAAATCGGCTTTCTGAAGCGGACACCCCGGGGCCGGGTCGCCACGCCCCAGGCCTTCCGGTACTTCGGCTACACGCCCCGGGGAACGGCCGCCCGTCAGCCGGGTCTGATCCCCGGGGAATCGGGACGATAGGGGTGTGGGGAAGGGAGACGACATCAGGGATTCATGGGATAAAGATGGGGCCGGCTCCAAGAAATGGGCAGACGCTCAGTTTCTTTGCACAGAGAGCCGGAGTCGGATATTCTTTGGAAGAGAACAAGTCGGCGGGTCTCCAAGGGATGTCTTTGGTTCTCCTCCCACTTGATGGGACCGAAGATCCCGGGTTCTCCTCGGAGGGCTGACGAAGCCCAAGGAAGTCCCCGGAAGGGGAGGAAGCTCCATGGCGACTGTAAAAGAAAGGGTCAATGTCTTAGAAGTCACCCTGACCCGGTTCATCGAGGAGATGAAGGCATTTAAGGATGAGATGAAGGCATTTAAGGATGAAATGTTGGCCTTCAAGGAAGAGATGCGGGCCTTCAAGGAGGAGGTCCGGGAGGACCGGCGTCGGATGAATAAGCAGTGGGGCGAGCTGGCCCAGAAGATGGGAACGTTGGTCGAAGACTTGGTTTTCCCGGCCACGGCCCCCGTGATCCGGAAGTACTTTCAGTGTGAACCCGAAAGGAGGGCTATTCGTGTCCTCTGTCGTCGGGACGGCCAAGATTACGAAGTCGATGTCTTAGCCGTTTGTCCAGAGACGGTATTCATGATCGAAGTTCGGTCCCGGCCCAAGCCCCAAGACGTCGATGAGATCTTGGAGAAGGCTTCCCAGTTTTGGGACTTCTTCCCAGAGTATAGAGGCAAGGCACTCATCGTGATCTTTGCGAGCTTGGTCTTTCCGGAAAGCGTCATCCGATATGCGACGCGGCGAGGTCTATACGTGATGGCTTTTCGGGAATGGGAGTACATGGATATCGTGAATTTCGAAGAGCTTCAGCGTCTTCATGGGACATCGTAGACCGTCCGCACGGTTCATTCGTGGCATCCCTGAGACCCACTCCCGCCGGCCGGCGGGGGCATCTCGGTCTTTGGTATGGGTCCTGCCTATCTTAATCGGGCCTTTCGGAGCGACGCCCGTAGCCGCCCAGTGGTTCATCTTCCGGTTGGGGGCCGGCGTCGTCCGGCCGCAGGGGATCCAAAGGACGGCTTGGGCGACGGCCGAACTCTACTACTACCCGGACCCCCACTGGGGCCTTGGCTCCGACGTGGGCTTTTGGTCTCAGACGGAACGCCGTTGTGAACATGTCCCCCTTCCGCCTTCTCAACCCCGGCCTTTCTGTGAGGACGTGCGGTTTCAGGACGTGACGGTCTCGATCAATGTCGTCGTAGAAACGACGATTCGCCGGACTGTCCGGCTCTTTGCGGGGGGCGGCTTTGGGTCCCATGCCCTGGATGCGACTTCCGACTCCCTGCGATTCGGATTTGGGGATTCTCGGATCGGCGGGAGCGACATCCGCATCGGCTTCCAGACCTTTGCGGGCCTGGACGTGCCGATTTCAAAGCGGTGGGGCCTCTTCCTCATAGGTCGATACGACGCCGTGGCGGACGTCCCCCAGTGGAAGGTATACGGGGGACTGCGGATTCAGTTCTACGGCGGACCCGCTCGGGGCCCCCGCGTCCCGCTTCCGCCGCCCGAGCCGGAGCCATGAAGGGCAGATCGCGAAGGGTGAGTCGTAGGAGTACTACTCGCTGTCTGCTATTCGCCATTCGCTCTTCTGCGTTCTCTGCATCTCCGGCGGTACATAATAGCGATGGAGGCGAGAGTGGAGGCTCGATGGGCCCTTATCACGGGGGCGAATTCCGGTATCGGGGAAGCCTTTGCACGAGCGTTGGCCGCTCGGGGCTGGTCGCTCCTCCTGACGGCCCGGGACGAGGGGCGTCTGGCGGACTTGACTCGGGCGTTGACGCAAACGTACCCCACGCAAGTCTTTGCCTACCGGTCGGCGGACCTGGCGGACCCGGCGACGCCCCTGCACTTGGCCGAGTGGGCGGCCCAGACGGCCGGCTTCGTCGAGTTCCTCGTCAACAACGCTGGGTTCGGCAGTTTTGGGCCTTTCTATGAGCTTCCCGCCGACCGAGAGGTCGAGATGGTCCGGGTCAACGTCGAGGCCCTCACGGAGCTGACGTACCGCTTTCTGCCGCCCATGCTCGAACGGGGCCGGGGGACGGTCCTCCTGGTCGGGTCGGTCGCCGGATTTCAGCCCGTGCCTTACATGACGACCTATGCGGCGACGAAGACTTACGTAGAACGCTTCGGGTTGGCCCTGTGGTATGAGCTCCGCCGGCGCGGCGTGCGTGTCTACGTCCTGGCGCCTGGCTATACGGCGACCCGCTTCCACGAGCGGGCCCGGATGTCCCGACGGCCGCCCTTCCGGACACCGGTCGCCACGCCCGAGTCGGTCGTCGCCGAATGCTTGCGGCAGATGGAGCGGCGCCCGGACCGGTGTCTCATCGTACCGGGTTGGACGAATCGGCTGATGTATCGGCTCGTGCGATGGGTCCCCCTGTCTCTGGTCGTCCGGGCCGCAGGGGCGATGTATCGGTCCCGGTGAGTAAGCCGGTGAGATGAGCTTATGGCGCATGGGTCATAGCGCATAAGACGCTGAGCCATGAGCTCAGGGGTCTATTTATCCACCTGCCGAACTGCCGAATTCCCGAACTGCCGAACCATGGAACGACGGCGGATTTACACACCGGACTGGACGGTCGTCGAAGAATCCGGCCAGGTCCTCTGTCGGGGACCGGCCGTCGAGCGCATGCGTCGGGTCCTCCGGCTTCGGCCCGGCGACGCCCTGGAAGCCATCCCCGGCGACGGCTGGCTGTATCACGTGCGGGTCGTGACCTTTCCGTCGGACCAGGCGGCCGTCCTGCAAGTCGAGGCGCGGGTCCAGCCCCCGACGGAGCCCGCTCAGCCAGTCTACCTCGGCGTCGGTTTTCTGAGACACGACCAGCTCGACGAGGTCCTCCGGCAGGCGACTGAGCTGGGGATCACGCACTTTGCCCCCCTCGTCACGCGCCGGACCGTCGTCCAACCCAAGCCGGAGCGTTGGGACCGGCGGTACCGTCGGTGGCTCCGTCTGGCGGCCGAGGCCCTGGAGTCGTCGGGTCGGACCCGTCTGCCTGTCATCTTCGAGCCGATGGCGCCGTCGGCATTTCTTGAGAAGGTCCCGCCGGACGCCGTCGTCCTCTGGCTGGTCGAACCCCGTCATGAGCGGCCCGGCCCAGCGTTGTGGGAGTACCTCCACGGGCATCCGACGGAGCCGTCCGGCGGGTGGGCCCTCGTCGTCGGTCCAGAGGGCGGATGGGACCCCGAAGAGCTGGACGCCGTGGCGGACCCCCGCCTCGTGTGGGTCCACCTGGGACCTCGGACCCTGCGGACCCCGACGGGAGCCCTGGCGGCCTTGGCCCTCCTGATGGAACGGACAACTTCCCGATAGATGCCTGGTCTCGGGGAACAGGCCTCACCGTTCCTCCGACATATCGGCGATAAGGAGTGACCGCTCTGGAGCGCACGGCCCGATAGGCCACCGGTGCCGACCTTCTGAGCCAGGGAGTTTGGGAGCAGAGGCCGTCCGGCGGCTGGCCGTGAGACTCGCCGGACGCATCCCCTGCGGGCGGGGGACGCCTGGCAGTGGGTAGCGGCCCTTAGGGTCGTCTTCGACGGGCGGCTCCGGACGGCCGCAGACCTCGAGGGCCTGCGGGTCCTTCCCGAGGAATTCCCATGATGACCTGCCCGTCGGTCGACGACGGCCTCGCCGACCCCGTCACTCTGGTACCCCTAATTCTTAGAAGCAACCCGGGCCTTGATCTTGGGGCGGCCCCCCTCGATGGTCACGTAAAACTCCAAAGGGCGGTCACCGACCTTTTGGCGGAGCATCTGGGCCTGGGCCTCGACCTGCTGACGGAAACGTTCCCTGTCGAGTCGGACGTCCTGGCCGACCTGGCGGTAGGCCTGAACGAACTCCTGGTACAGGCGATCGTAAGGGTCCTCGGGGAGAGCCGTCTCGGCCGGAGCAGGGGCGACCGGCCGCGGCCCGGCTGCCTGCATGGCCCGCCGCAGGACGGCGGGGTTGTGGACGCCCATCGCCGCTAAGACGGCCATCCGGCCTTGCGTCTCCATCAGGTGCAGCCACTTGTTCCATCGCTCCCGCAGACTGTTGAACCGGTACGCCAAGTTCGAGAAGGTAAACTGATGGACCACTCGAAGGGTATAGCGAACCGGGAACTGCCGGATCTGACGGCTGAGGTCCTCGGTCTCCTTGTCCGGCGGGTACCGCTGGTCCGGACTGCCCATGAAGAAGAGGCGCCACTTCACGTCCAGTCGAGAGATGGCCTCTTCCAGTTGGGCGAGGGCGGCCTCGACTTCATCCCGGCCGATCTTTTTCGAGTCCATCATCTTCGGCTTCCAGGAAAGCCCAGGTTAGCCGTTCGACTCGGGCTCCGCCAGGTAGAAGAATAAAAGGGGGAGCCACAGGCCGGCACCGTAAGGTACCGGTCGGCCCTGGATCCAGACCTCCTTGCGGGGCCAGGCCTCGATAGCCTCGTAGGCGGCCTGGAGGTCCCGGACCTCACGCACATCGAAGTCGGCCCAGTAAGTCCGGAAGCGGCTCGTCGTGACGGTCCGGACGATGCGGTCTCGCAGGATCGCCGGGACCTCCCAGGCGGCGTTCGGCGCCTCCTCATCCGAAGGCAGGGGGTGACCGAAGACCAGGGTCACCCGCACGGGGCGCCGGTCCGTCTCGGGCCGAAGCAGACGTTGGATTTCCTCCTCGACCTCTGGACTCAAGCGATACGTCTTCCGTACCATCCCGACCTTTCCTCTGCCCGGGTCGCCGGGACCCTACCCAGCCGGATGCAGGATACAAGATGCAGACTCCAAGATGCAAGAGAGGTGGTAAGAAAGGGCCCCAGGCTATGGACTCCGGGTCTTGGGACCCGGCGACCCGGACCTCCGAGGCCGACCTGGGGTCTGGAGTCGGAGGTCTCCTTTTCTGGGGCCCCGGCACCCAGGACCTCTGGCTTGCATCTTGCGTCCCCCATCCTGCATCCTTATCGGCATCATCGTGAGGATGTCGGTCCTTCAGTGCCCTTCGGGAGGGAGTCATGCGAGGCAGACGGTGGCTATGGGCCCTCATCGGCACGGTCGGGATTGGGGTCGTCTTGTATGCCGTCGGTCGACGCCAAGTGACCGTACCCATCCGACCGCCTCAACCGACGCCAGGTCTGGCCGTCCGCGTGGCGCTGGCGGACAGGTGCGCGACCTGCCACCACCGGACGACGCCGACCATCGTTGAACAGTGGAGCCGTAGCATGCACGCCGCCCAGAACGTCCGTTGTAGCGACTGCCACGAGGTCCGGGCCGGCTATCCGACGGCCAAGGAGCACTTCGGGACGTTCGTGTCGGCCCTCGTCACGCCGGCGACTTGCGCTAAGTGTCATGTCATCGAGGCCCGCCAATACTGGCATTCCCGCCACAGTCTGCCGGCCTGGACGGCCCTCGTCGGCTACGAGGCCCTACCGGAGCCGCTAAAGGCCCAATTCAACGAGATCGAGGAGGTCCGTCGGGCCCCGGAGGGCGGCGAGCTCCCGACGGGCTTTGTCGGGGCTGTCCGGAACGCCCTTTACGACATCGAGGGCCCAGCCGTCACGAAGCTGGCCTGCGAGGGATGTCATCAGATCGGCAAGCCGAATCCCGACGGCAGTGCGGGTAACTGCAACATGTGTCACCTCCGGCATGAATTTAGCCTCGAACAGGTCCGCAAGCCGGAGACTTGTAACCGCTGTCACATCGGGCCCGACCATCCGCAGTGGGAAATTTACGAAGAATCGTCCCACGGGATTCTCTACCATACCCGGGGCCACGAGTGGAATTGGAGCCAGCGCCCAGGTCGGTTGACCGTCCAAGACTTTCCGGCCCCGACCTGCCAGGTCTGTCACATGAGCGGCCTGGGTCCCCAGCCGACGACCCACGACGTCGGTGACCGTCTGTCCTATTTTCTATTTGCCGAGGTCAGCACGCATCGGCCCAACTGGCGAGAGAATCGGGAGCGGATGATGCAGGTCTGTATGCAGTGCCACAGCCGGCCCTTCGTCGAGGAGGAATACCGGAAGGCCGATGCCGTCACTGAGGCTGTCAACGCCTGGGTCCAGGAGGCCAAGGCCATCCTGGAGGACCTGGCCCGGGACGGCCTCATCTCGGCGAAGCCTTTCGAGCAACCCATCCAGTTCGTCGCCTTTGACCTTTGGCATCACTACGGCCGGACAGCCAAGTTTGGAGCCTATATGCAGGGCCCCGACTACGTGCAATGGCACGGCGTCTATCCGCTCCTGAACAAGTTGGCCGAGCTTCGGCACATGGCCGGGGAGCTACGGGCCTCAAACCGACCGAACGGCCGGTAAGGGCTCGTCGTGGGGGGCCTGGAGGTGGTGGGACGACGTGGATGGGAAAGCGCCATGCATGACGCTACCCCAAGCTTTCGAGTCGAGGGAGAGGCTTCCGATGGTCTATGAGGCGACGCTTTGGGACATCGCCCGGCTCCGGATGCCCGTCGAGCGGGACCGCCTGCTTCTGCTCTTCGTCGCCGTGAATCTCCTGTTTCTGACGGTCGACGTCGCCATCGCCCACTCGGTGAATGGCTTCATGCCCCGTTATGAGCTTATCCCCCTGCTCATTCCGCCGTGGGGGATCCTGACGTCGCTGGCCCTGGCGTTCGGTCGGATTGAGCGCCCGTGGCTTTATGGCCTCCATAGTCTCCTGATGGCCCTATCCGTCGTGACGGGCGTCTTGGGATTTGCCTTTCACCTCTACGCCGTGATGGGGCCGGCCCGGCGGTTGGCCTGGTGGTGGCTCGCCTTCGGGGCCCCCGTCTTGGCACCCCTGTCCTACGCCGGCGTCGGCCTGGTCGGGTGGGTCGCCGTGATGAGCGAGACGCCCGATGGCTGCCTCCAGGTCGGTCCCTGGCTTCAGTTGAATGTGCGGTTAAGCAAGACGCAGGCCCTGATGGGCCTCGTGGCCCTGGGCTTCCTGGGCGCGACCCTGACGAGTTATTTGGACCATGCCCAGTATGGCTATACGGCGCCTGAGTGGATTCCCGTCTTTGCGGGCCTCTTTGCCTTCCTATACACGGCGGCCGTGACCCTGCGGCCGGACCTCGATGCGACCGACGCCCGAGGGCTTTTGGCAACGCTCCTCGGGATGATCGCTGTCGGCCTCCTCGGCTTTGCCTTCCACCTGAGTCGAGACCTGGCCGACACGGGTCAGTTGACCCTCGAACGGATGCGCTCGTGGGCGCCCATCCTGGCGCCGCTTCTGTTTTCAGACCTGGGCCTGCTCGGCCTGGTGAGCGCCCTCCAGGCCGTCCGGGAAGAAGGGACGGAGGGACGAGTCGGGGTGATTTATGGTTCATAGCCGCTATTGGCGCATAGCTCATGGGTCATGGCCATGCGCTATCAGCTATGAGCCATGAGCCGATGTGGGCCATCGGTCATGAGCGAATAATGCGCCACGCGCCACTTCGTCCCGTCGTCACGCCCATGAACGAGACAGTTCGATACCGGGAACTGGACGTCGGCTTCTTCTGGGCCGCCCTGGCCCTGGCGACCCTCGGGGGCTTTGCCCTCGGGGCCGTCCTGGTCTGGTCGATGGCCTGGGGGCAGAACCTGCCAGTCGACCTGGTCGTCTGGATTCAGGTCCACGGGCACCTTCAGCTCGTCGGCTGGGCGGGCCTGTTCATCATGGGGGTCAGCCTGTTCTTTCTGCCGCGGCTGGCGGCCACGCCCCTGACCCGGCCGGGATGGGTCTCGCCCGTCCTCGGCTTGACGGTCGGCGGCCTCCTTCTTGAGGCCCTTGCCCGACTCGTCGGACCCCGATCGTCTGTGCTGTCCGCCGGTGTCGTCCTCGGGTTTCAGGCCCTCGGGGCAGGCCTAACGACTCTTGGCATTTTGGGTTACGTATTCGTCCTCGTCGAGACGTTCTGGCCGAAGCGTCGGAAGCGGGACGGAGCCATCCGACCGGTCGAACCCTTCCTGGCCCTGCTGTTTATCGGGTGGGGCACGTACGCCATCGCCCACGCTCTCCTGGCCCTGGCGGCGACCCGAGGCAGGACGACGCTATTGTCTATCGCCTGGCACCGATGGGCCGTCGAGGCCTTTATGGGTCTCGCCCTGTTCCCCGTCGCCTATGCCTTTTCGGTCCGGACGTTTCCCTTATACATTCAGACGCCCCTACCGAGACCCGGCCTCTGGCGGTGGGGCCTCGGGTACGCCGGGGTCACGGCGGCCGGCCTCCTGACCTCCATGCCGGTCGTCATCGAGCGACTCGGGACGCCGGGCCTCCTCCTGACCGAGGTCCTCCGGCTGGCTTGGGACGGCACCGTCTTGTGGCTCGTCTGGGACCTGAATCTCTTCGTGCGGACTCGTCCGTCTTGGCTCCCGCCCGACGCCCCGCTCTCGCCCCACCCCCGGACGGGCCAGCCACCCCGGCGGGGATACTCGGATTACGGGGAATTCGGTCGCTTCGAGTGGCTCCTGTACTCGGCTTACGCCTGGCTGACGGCGGCCGTCGTCCTGGACGCCGTCGGAATCGTCCTCGGTTGGCTAAGCCGAAGGGTCCCTTACGGACGAGACCCCGTGCGCCATGCGTTCTTGCTGGGGTTCATCACGCTTCTGATCCTGGGGATGGCCCAACGGATGCTTCCGGGCTTCATGCACCGAAAGCGCCTGGCTCATCCGAGCATCGTCGCCTGGACGGCCCTCCTGGGAAACCTCTCGGTCCTCGGACGGGTCGGTTCCCTCCTGGGGCCGGTGGCGCCGTGGCCGGCCGTCCGAACCCTCCAGAATGTCGGTCTGGCACTGTCGGGTGTCCTGGCCATCGGGGCCGTCCTGCTCCTGGCCTGGAACCTGGTGGCAACCCGGTACGGAAGGTCGTCAGAGTCCCTATAAGGAGTCCCTGAACTCATCTTGAAACCCGTGGGAAGGGATTCCGGGGGATCGCCCCGTAGCCGAGGTCGAGACCCCGGCCCTTGCCTTCGCGGGCCCTCCCCCGCCGCCACCGCCAGGACTCACCACCCACCACCTCGGGATAGACGCCTCCCGCCCACCCTCACTCAGGGTCCCCAGCGTGCGGCCACCCGCCGCCGCAAACGCCTTCGCGCGCGCACCGGCCGTCTCGGCCGACGGAACGTCGGGTCGCTTCAGCAAACCCCGTGCCAATCAGGAGCCGCCCCCTCGAAATGCCCGACACGGCTGGCTTTCCGACCCGTCTCCCGACCCCGACCCTCCCCCACGTGTCTATCCCCGTAAACACTTTGTCCAATCCCTTAGACACCTGGGGAATCATGGTCTTTTGCCCTTCACCCGCTCGCCACTCGCCATTTTGCCATCCGCTACTCGCCATTCTATGAGCACCTGGTCGTCGAAGGCAGTTACTCCATCGCACCGAATTTCACGAAAACAGGCCCCGAAGTCGGCGTCGCCAGGAGGGTCGGGGGTCCGGCTCCGACGGCGTTGGAACGGCCGTCTCCGAGACCGGCTCCTCGTCGGAGGTCACCCAGTCGTGACGGGCATACTGCCACGCCCGGACGTAGGTCACGGGCGGGACCCCCGGCGTCGGGGCGAGCCGACCCAGGGCGAGCCACACGTAAGTCTCGCTGATCCGGTGGCGGATGAGAAAGCCGACGAGCCGTTCATGCAAGACCGGGAGCGGCATTCGTTCCTGGGGGTCCGCCCGCAGGGTCCCCTCCAGGATAGGGCCGAACTCGGCAGCATGGGCCGTCCGGAGTCGCTCGACGGCTCCGTCGACGAAAGCCGTGACCTCCCGTCGGACGAACACGGGCCGACCCGACGGGTCCATCCGCTGGGGATATTGGCCCGTGACGCAGAACGCCATCAGGCCCCCAACGGCGAAGGCATCCCAGGCGGGGGTATACGGCGGGCCGCTCCACTCGGGCGGCGTCAGCTCGTGGAAGCACCCGGCGTCGTCGGGTGCCGGGTCGGCGTTCGGCACGTCTCCGACAGCATCTCCTAAGGGAGCGACGCACTCGGGTCGGGTCAGCCAGACCCGCTCGGCCGTCGGGTCGATGAGGACCCATCGGGGATGGAGGGCCCGGTACACATAGCGATGCCGGTGGAGGACCATCAGGCTCCGGACGACGTCCCGGACGACGACGACTGTCACGGGGACCGGTAGGAGGACGCCGGGCCCCAGACCTTCGACCATGCGGATGCGCCCGCAGACCTCCAAGAGGCTAAGGCCCCTCGCGGGCCGAGCGATCGTCACGAAATCCGGCCCGTGGCCCTCTACGTACAGCATGGGCGGGAATCCGGGGACCTCTCGGAGGGCCTGCCAGAAATCCGGGTTCGACACGTCGACGCCCGCATGCCCGTTGCGGCGCCAGACCGTCCGTTGGTACGTCAAGCCCGTCCGGACGTCCCGGACCAGCTCGATCCGGCCGTGTGCGTGGTCTTCCAAGAGTCTTTCGACCTGCCATTCAGACATCGTCGACCCCCAGGACGTTCAGGTAGCGACCGTCCAATAGACGGCGGCCCATCAGGAAGAGAGCGCTTTCCCACCGGGAAACGTATCCACCGGCCGCGATGCAGGCCCGGAGGACCTCGACCGGTCGGCTTCGGACCTCGATGGCTGACCGTACGTCGTCAGAGACCGTCATCGTCGCCAGGACGGGCACCCGGGTGAGGCCCCCGCCCCGGGCGAGGCCCCGGCCGGCGCAACGGCTACAGCCCCGTCCGACCCAGACCCGGTCGAGGCCGGCCTCCCGGAGGCGGACCTGGAGGGTCGGATGAACGACCTCAGCCGGGGACACCCACTCGCCGCAGTGGGGACAGGGTCGCCGGACCAACTCCTGCGTGGCGACGACCCGCAGGATGCGAGCGACCCAGGCCCGGTCCAGGCCCATACGTTCCAACCGGTCCACGACTTGAAGGGGCGTATGGGCATGCACGGTCGTCAAGACGAGGTGGCCCGTCGAGGCCGCCTCCAGGGCGGCCCGGGCCGTCTCGGCGTCCCGGACCTCGCCGACGAGGAGGACGTCCGGGTCCTGGCGTAAGAAAGCCCGCACGGCGCGGGCAAAGGACATGTGCTCGGACACCTGACACTGGACGATGCCGGGGTGGACGTACTCGATGGGGTCCTCGACGGTCAGGACCTTAAAGTGAGGCGGGAGCCGCTGGACGAGCTTATGGAAGGTCGTGGACTTCCCGCTCCCGGTCGGCCCAGCGATGACGACCATCCCCCAAGGCTCCCGGAGGGCCGCCTCGAGGGCTTCCCAAGCCGGACCCATCAAGCCCAGCTCCGCCCACGTGTACCGAAGCATGTCCTGCTGGAGGATGCGGATGACGGCGCTCTCTCCACCCGATTCGGGCCCCGCCGGGATGATGCTCACCCGTAGATAGACCGGCGTGCCCTCCAGGTCGACCGTGAAGCTCCCATCTCGGGGCTCCAGGGCCACACCGGCTGTCATGCGGCATAGGTGCTTGAGGGCCTGACAGATGGCCCGCCAGACGGGCTCCCGGACCCGCAGGACGTCCTGCAGGAGGCCGTCAACCCGAAACCGAATGCGGGTCCCCCAGGCGTTTTCCATCGGGTAGGGCTCCACATGGATGTCCGAGGCCCCCTGCCGGTAGGCCTCCAGGATCAAGACCCGGACGGATTCGGCACCGGACCGGACCGTCGGCTGAATCGCCTGGGGGTCAATCAGGATGGCTCGGGTCTCCCAGGACGAGACGCCGTCCGTCGGGGGCGACGGCGGTCGGTCAGCGGGCAGGGCGATCCGCCGGGGGAGGCCCTCCGTGTATAGGCACGTCAGGAGGGCTTCCTGTTCCTGGCGAGGGTCCAAGGCCGTCATTTGGACAGCCAGTTCGGTGACGTGGGCCAGGCAGGCACCCAACAGGTCCAGGAGGTCGCCCTCGGCCGGCAGACCAGCCAACGCCAGATGGACCCGACCGTTTCCCTGGAGGACCGCCTCGACCGGGATGATCCCCGTGGAGCGGGCCCGTTCGAGGGGCCAGAGACGACGGACCGCCGCCGGCAGGGGTGAGGCCGGCCGGCCGGACCCGGCAGGAAGCTTCAGGAGACGGGCGACGTCGGGCGTCCCGAATTCCCGAGTCAGGGCTATCCGCTC
>JAUQPV010000286.1 GCA_030550225.1 Acidobacteriota bacterium
GCTTCCATCGTCCCGACGGGCAGGAGGACCGTGTCGAACGTCCCGGGGACGAGGTCCCGGACCCACTGCCACGGCCACTCCCATAGACGGTAAGAGGTAACGTTCGTCATTGCGAATTTCGGATTACGGACTGCGAATGAGCGGAGCCGTTCGCTTCGGAAGAATGGCGTCGGATCGGCCTTTCCCATGAGCCGGAAGGCACGATTTTTCAGACATCTGGCAGACGGGCAGTCGGCCAAAAAGGGCATAGAGCAAAGCGCACAGAGCATAGCGTACTCTTGGCCCTATGCTCTATGCTCTTTGCCCTATACCCTTGGCTCTTTGCGTCACGTGGAGGCAGATAGAGCTCTGGGGGAAAAGGATCGGCCCCAGAGCTTTTGGACCATCTGCCCATCTGCCGAAAGTGGTCTTCTGCAGTCTGTGGCTCTTGCCCGAGACCTGGGACCCGGCCTCCTAATCCGTCGACTCTTCCGGGGTCGTCAGGATGTCCAGGCGGGCGGCCTCTCGGGACTCCTCTTGCAAGCAGGCTTGAAGCTCCTTCAAGAGGTGCCCGGCCGTCTGGGAAAGCGTCCGGTAGCCTTGTCGGGCCTCATAGAGTTCCAGGGCTAAATTCAATGCCGTGATAAGGAATACGTGGGCCCGATTCGTCTCCCGGGTCATTTCCATGATCTGACGGGCGCGCGCCTCGACGTCTTGGAGGACCTGGATCAAGACGTCGTGGGGGACACTGGTGCGTAACTGCAGTTGCACGCCCAGGATCTGGACCCGGACCGGCATGGGGCTTCATTCCAATTCGAGATTCTCGAGCTCGCGTACGAGCTCGGCTACCTGGAGGCGGATGGCGTCCCGTTCGGCCTCCAACGTCTCCAGGCGGGCCCGGAGCTTCTGATTCTCTTGCTCCACCACCTCGGCTTTCTGTTGAAGGTCTTCCATGCGCCGCCGCAAGGCCTGATTTTCACTCTCCAGGACCCGGTACTTTTTAATGAGCCGCCGGACGTATTCGAGGAGCTGTTCGAGCGTCTGTTGCTCGGTCATGAGCGGCCCCGGCTGGCCCCACTCATCGGAAGCGGTTCCACCCTCAGGACTGGAGCGACTGTCCAGCCCCGGCACCGGTTCCACGCCGGCGGCCTCGTCGGAGGCAGTGACCCTCGGGAGGTCCTGAGACACAGCGGCCAGCGGGCTTGCGCGCACATCTCGGTCGGACCTGGAAACCGCCAACGAAATCCCTCAGCCAAAGAGTGACGTCGTAATGAGTGACGAGACTGGAGGAAGAAACATGGACCCAAGCCCGGCGGACAGGGTTGACCTCGTCACTCCGTCACCCTTGTATCACGTCCTGCCCGAACGATGAAAAAAGTCGACTCCATATGCATTTTACGAGCCGAACAACTCTGGCCCGTTCTTCCCGGTGCTGAGGTTCTTAGTTTAGCACAACCGCGACGTTTGATCAAAGTGGCGGAGTAATGGTGACTGTTCCAAAATCGGTGGATGAAAGGCCGGAAAAGCTCATCCCAGTGGGCTGCGGCTCGGACCCGGGTGTAGATTCCAAGAAAAACCGCTCCAGGCCTATATATCTGACCGATTCGCCCACCAAAAATGGAACAGTCACGAGTAATGAGGTGATGGGGTGCCGAAGCGATGAGGTGACGAAACGGTGCTGGCTCCGGAAGGCGGCGGCTTGCGATCTGGCGTCGCTCTGCATAGTATACCTTCGCATGAATTGCGAATTGGGCAGTTCGGCAATCCGGTTCCCTCAGGACCAAATGGCCGGAATCCCGAATTCTTGAACTACCGGGATGCAGATCGGCCGGGGGTGACACCTCGGAACGTCGGGAGTCCTTGGACTTCTGGGAATGGAGGCCGGGATGAAGATCACGCGGGAGATGGTCGCCCACGTGGCCCAATTGGCGGCCCTTCAGCTGACAGAGGAAGAATATGCCCTGTACACAGAGCAGTTGAACCGCATCTTGGAATACATCGACCAGCTCCAGACGCTGGACCTGCAGGATGTCCCGCCCTTCCGGAATTGGGTCCCACGGTCGCAAGTCTACCGGGACGACACGCCGGCATCGGGTCTCGACCGGAAACGGGCTTTAAGCAATGCCCCCCTGCATGATGACCAGTACTTCAAGGTCCCGAAGGTCATCGGAGGCGAGCCTTGAAGATTTCGGCCGAGTGGTGGACATGGACGGTCGACGACTTCGCCGACGCCTACCGTCGGGGCGAGCTTCATCCTCGGGACGTCGTGCAGGCCTTTGCCGAGCAGACAGAAGCTCTTGACCCAAAGGTCCGGGCCTTCCTCCACTGGGATGCCGAAACGGTCCTGGACGCCGTCCGGCGCCTCCCCCAGCCGTCGGACGGATGGCCCATCTTGTATGGGATCCCCATCGCTATTAAGGACAACATTTGCACAGAAGGCTATCCGACGACCTGCGCCTCCCGTATCTTAGAGGGCTTCATCGCACCTTATGACGCCACGGCCGTCGCCCGTCTGAGGACGGCCGGCTATGCTTACTTCGGGAAGACCAACATGGACGAGTTCGCCATGGGCTCGTCGACGGAAAATTCAGGCTACTTCCCGACCCACAACCCGTGGGACCTGACGCGGGTACCGGGCGGTTCGTCCGGCGGCTCGGCGGCGGCTGTGGCGGCCGGGATGGTCCCGGCGGCCCTGGGCTCGGATACGGGTGGGTCGGTTCGTCAGCCGGCGGCCCTGTGTGGCGTCGTCGGCATGAAGCCGACCTACGGGCGGGTCTCCCGATATGGCCTGGTGGCCTTTGCCTCCTCGTTGGACGTCATCGGGGTCATTACCCGCCGGGTGTGGGACAACGCCGTCATCTTGCATGTCATCGCCGGGTTCGACGAGATGGACCAGACGACAGCCGACGTGCCGGTTTTTTCCCTGGACGCCGTCCGACGGTGGGCGTCTCACCGGCGCTGGCGTCTGGGCCTCCCCCGGGAAGCCTTCGCCGAGGGCCTCGACGAAGACACGCGGACGGCCATTCGGGCGCTCGTCGAGGAACTCGCCCGGGAGGGTTGTGAAGTCGTCGAAATCTCACTGCCTCACTTGCCGTATGCCATCGCGACCTACTATGTCATCTGCACGTCCGAGGCCAGTAGTAACCTGGCCCGATACGACGGCGTGCGGTACGGCCACCGGGCCGTCGCCCGGACCTTTCGGGAAATGTATGCCCGAACCCGGGCTGAGGGGTTTGGCCCCGAGGTCAAGCGCCGCATCATGCTGGGGACCTTTGCCCTGAGCGCCGGCTACTATGACGCTTACTACCTGACGGCCGCCCGGGCCCGGACGCTTATCGCCCAGGACTTTGCCCGGGCCTTCGAGACGGTCGACCTGATCCTGACGCCGACGAGCCCCTCGACAGCCTGGCGCCTGGGCGAGAAGCTGGACGACCCCCTTAAGATGTACCTGTCTGATATCTACACGGTGCCGGCGTCCCTGGCCGGCCTCCCGGCCATCTCGGTCCCCATCGGGAAGGACCGTCAGGGCCTGCCGATCGGCCTCCAGGTCATCGGACCCCACTTTCAGGAGGAGCGCCTCTATCAGTTCGCCATGTGGGT
>JAUQPV010000287.1 GCA_030550225.1 Acidobacteriota bacterium
TCAAGAACCCAACACCCAACACCCAGCACCCAACACCTAACACCCAGCACCGAGTACCGATTTTTCGAAGGGTCGGAAAAGCCGAATCCATGCGGGTTTTCACGAACCGAACGGCTCTGGTTAAGGGGGTGGACGATGGCCTGGGTCGACCAAAGCGTGCGGGACTTCATCGAAGCCGTCGCCGCGGCGACGCCCACGCCGGGCGGCGGGTCTGTCGCGGCCTTGGCGGCGGCGTCAGCGGCGGCCCTCCTGCAGATGTACGCCCTCCGGAGTGCCCAGTCCCCGAAAGTCGCCCCCGACTGGCGGGCCCGGTTCCCTGAGGTGGCCTGCCGCATTGCCGGGTGGAAACTTCGGGCCCTGACCCTGGTCGATGAGGACGTCCAGGCCTTCGAGGCCGTACTTGAGGCCCGCCGTCAGCCGCAGACGACAGAAGCCCAACGGGCGGCCCGTATCGAGGCCATCCGGGCGGCGACCCTGCAGGCCGCCGGGGTTCCCTTGGAGGTCGCCGAGCTATGCGTTCAAGTCCTCCAGGCCTGTCAAGAATTGATACCCCACGGCCTGGCCTCGATGCGGTCGGACGTCCAGACGGCCTACTATATAGCCCGGGCGGGTTTGGCCGCCGCCTTGGCCAACGTGGCCATCAACTTGGAAGGCCTTGAACCGGCCGCCGTGCCGGAGGGCCTGCGGACCCGCTATGAAGCCGTTCGCCAGACCTTAGCGGCCGCCCCACCGGACCTGCTGGGATAGATGGCGAACGGCGAATAGCGAAAGCGGACGGCCGATGGGCCGGTCGGGAATTCGGCCATTCGGCCGTTCGAGAGTTCGGCAGTCCGGGAATTCGGGTATTGGGGGCCGGCGGGTGGAGGGGATGAGTCCTTACGACTATGTGATTAGGCATTCCGATTCCGCCGGGTTTGCCAAAATCGGCCCGGGTGTGTCATCCTATGGAGCCTTGAAGTGCCAGGACCCCGCGATGAAGAGCCGGTTCTTGACTCCACGCCTGGGAGGCGCCTATGACCCAGGAACGGGACGTGTACGACGTGACCATCATCGGCGGCGGACCGGTCGGCCTCTTCGCGGCCTTCTATGCGGGTCTCCGGGAAATGCGGACGAAGATCATCGAGGCCCTCCCGGAGTTAGGGGGCCAACTGATCACGCTGTATCCCGAGAAACTCATCTACGACGTGGCCGGCTTCCCGGAAGTCCTGGCCAAGGACTTGGCGGCGAGCCTCATCACCCAGGGCCTCCGGTATCACCCTACCGTGTGTCTTGAGGAACGGGCCGTCCAGTTAGAACGGGAGCCGGACGGCGTCTACGTGATCACGACGGACAAAGGCCGGCGCCACTGGACACGGACGGTCCTCATCTGTGCCGGCATCGGGGCCTTCAATCCAAACCGGCTGGACAAACCGGGGGTTCAGGCCTTTGAAGGCCGGGGCGTCTACTACTTTGCGAAGAACTTCGAGGCGTTTCGGGACAAGCGCCTGCTCATCGTCGGGGGCGGCGACTCGGCCGTGGACTGGGCCCTCCACCTCTATCCCATCGCCCGGCACGTCACGTTGATCCACCGCCGGACTGAATTCCGGGCCCACGAGAAGAGTGTGCGGGAGCTGATGGCCGCCCCCGTGACGGTCAAGACCCCTTATGAGCTCAAAGAACTTCGGGGCGATACTTGGGTCCGGGAAGCTGTTATTTATCAGAATCGGACGATGGAGGAAGAAACGCTCCCGGTCGACGCCGTCATCCTGGCCTTAGGGTTTAAGGCCGACATCGGCCCCCTGGCCGAGTGGGGCTTTGAGTTGGACGGACGCTACATCAAGGTGAACGCCCGGATGGAGACGAGTCTGCCGGGCGTCTTTGCCTGTGGGGACATCGCCAGCGTAGAGGGCGTCGGGAATCTTAAGCTCTTGGCGACAGGCTTCGGCCAGGCGGCCATCGCCGTCGGGGCAGCCAAGATGTTCATCGACCCGACGGCCCGTCTGTTTGGCGGCCACAGTAGCGAGCTCGTCCCCAAGAAGGAGAAGGCCGAGGTCGCCGGCGGATCTTGATCGGCCGTTCGGCGGCGGTTCGGTCGGTAGACGGGGAGCCGAACCGTCTCGACACCCAACACTTAGGACTCGACTCCTGCCTCCGGGACAGTGGGGAACGATGGCCATTCCGCCGTTGGGACCGATCGGACCGGAGCGTCCGGCCCTCCGTATCGTGCGCGGCCAGGGTCCTTTCGTCTATGACGCCGACGGACGGGCCTGGATGGACCTGACGTCGGGCCTGATGGTCAACGTCTTGGGTCATCGGCATCCGGCCGTCGAGCGGGCCGTCGCCCGGCAAGTCCGACGACATGCCCACGTTATGGTGTACGGCGTGTGGCCCGCCGAGGTCCAGGTCCGCTGGGCCCGTCGGCTCAAGACGCTCCTGCCCGAGGGCCTGACGGCGATTTACCCGACGAACAGCGGCACCGAGGCCATCGAGGGCGCCCTCAAGACGGCTTACGTGGCGACGGGTCGACGCACCTTCGTGGCCTTCGAAGGGGCCTATCATGGGGAGACCCAGGGGGCCCTGGCCCTCATCGGGTCGCCGGCCTACCGGATAGCCTTCCAGTGGATGGAGGCGTCGGTCCTTCATCTGCCCTGGGACGACCCGACGGCCCTCGAAGCCATCGACGAGCGGGTCGCCGCCGTGGTCGTCGAGCCCGTCCAGGGGGAGGGCGGGATCCGGACGGCCGGGACGGCCTTCTGGCGGACCCTCCAACGGCGGTGTCGGGCCGTCGGGGCCCTCCTGATCGTGGACGAGGTCCAGACGGGTCTGGGCCGCTGTGGGGCGTGGTGGGCTTGCCAGCGACTTCAGCTCCGACCCGACATTCTCGTCCTCGGCAAGGCTCTCGGGGGTGGATTCCCCTTGGGGGCCTTTGCCCTACGGTCGGGCCTGGCCCAGGCTCTGTTGGCGACTGGGCAGATCCCGCACCTGTCGACCTTCGGGGGGCACCCCGTCGCATGCGCGGCCAGTCTGGCCGTAATCCGAGTGATCCGACGCCAGCGGCTCATTCAACGGGTCCAGCGACTGGAGGCCCGATGGCGCCGGGTGTTTGAGCGATGGGGCCGGGCTTATTCGACCGTCCTGGCCGGGGCGCGGGGCCTGGGCCTCATGTGGGGCCTCGTCTTTCACCGACCCGAGCAGGCCGAGGCCTTCCTTCAAGCCGCTCAAGCCCGGGGGTACTTAATGGACCGACCCCTCTTCGAGGCCCGGGTCGTTCGATTTGCACCGCCCTATATTTTGACCCCAGCGCAGGTCCAACAGACCCAGAAAGACCTGGAGGCGATCCTGAAGGAACTGGCAGTAAGGCGATAGACAGGTCGGCAGATAGGCAGGTGGGTAGGGGGGCGAATCGAGCCTCCCACCATGGGTAGGAAGGCCGGAGGATGCCCCCTATCCCAAAACAGAGGGGATGCCTGGGACTTGACGATGAACTCGTCTCAAAACTCCTAGGGTGTTAGGATATCGCCCGGAATCCCTTCCCTTGGATGGGGGTGAAGATGGAATTCCGGGAGCTGAGTGATGAGCAGTGGAC
>JAUQPV010000288.1 GCA_030550225.1 Acidobacteriota bacterium
GGCGAATACGCAAAACCGCCGATTGGATTGGGTCGGGCTGGGGTGAATAGGAGGTTAAGGAATCATCTGGCTCAGGGTAATTTAGCGTCCTCTCGCCCCGTTGTCAACTCAGACCGGGTCGGTGGGCCGGTTGACGCCCGCCGGAAAGCCGTTTATATTACGGGAGACATGCATACAAAGGTCCAGCGGGCGGCCCCATCGTCTAGCCCGGTCTAGGACACTGGTCTTTCAAGCCGGCGACACGGGTTCAAATCCCGTTGGGGCCGCCATGAGACTTCCCCCGCCTGGAACATGGCATGCCCGCCACGGGACAAGTGCTGGAACGCAACGTCTACGTATGCGACCGCATCGAATTTCACGTCCGGCCCTCGACGTTTCCCTTAGCGATTCGGATGTGGCCCCATGGGGAGGCTCTGCCCGAGAAGGCCCGGCGGCCCGGGCCCGACTTGGGCATCCGGGTGGCGACCTGCCAGGCCTTTGGAATCAGCCGCCGCTACGGCTGGACGCTGGCCCTCACCCGGGACGACCTGGCGTGCCCGCTGACGACTGTCGCCTTCGGGTTCGAGGAAGCCCCGGCGTACTACCTGCAGGGCTGTTGCTGTGAGGGCATGTACACGGAGACGGCTGAGGCCGGGGCCCGCACGGAGGCGATGGTCGCCCGCTGGGCGACCGACCAGTACCAGGCCATCGTCGTCGCTCCCCTCCGGCGGGCCGAGTTTGAACCCGACGTCGTCCTCGTGTTCGGGACGCCCGGCCAGGTCCTGCGTCTGGTGACGGCCGCCCTGTGGAAGCGAGGCGGCTATCTGACGTCCCGCTTCTCGGGCCGTCTGGACTGCTCCGACGAGGTCATCCATACGATCCAGACCCAGGAATGTCAGGTCATCCTGCCCTGTTACGGGGACCGCATCTTCGGCCACGCCGAGGACCACGAGATGGCCTTCACGATCCCGGCCGCCCGCATCGACGAAGTCCTCGAGGGCCTGGAGGGGACGTACCGGGGCGGGGTCCGATACCCCATCCCCGTCTTTTTGCGATACACGCCGACCTTCCCGCCGGCCTATCAGAAGCTGGCCGAATTCTTTCAAAAGAAGTAGGGCGCAGGCCCCGTCTTGCGCCGATTCCGGCACGGGACAGGCCCCTGCCTTACGACGAGCCATGGGCGAATCATGGATACGTGGACGCACGTCGATGAAAGGGGTCAGGGCGTCCGGATGGTCGACGTCAGCGCGAAGCCCGCGACGCGCCGGCGCGCTTGGGCCGAGGGCCACGTCCGCATGAGCGAGTCGACCCGGCGGCGCCTTCAGACGGAGGGAAGTCCAAAGGGATCGATCCTGGAAACGGCCCGCCTGGCGGGTATCCAGGCCGCCAAACAGACGGGGTGGCTGATTCCCCTATGTCATCCCCTACCCCTCGACGAGGTCCGCCTCGAATTCGAGTGGACCGACGAAGGCCTCCGGGTCGAGGCCTTCGTCCAGGCCGAGGCCCGCACGGGGGTCGAGATGGAAGCCCTGACGGCCGTCGCCGTCGCCTGCCTGACGGTCTATGACATGTGTAAGGCCGTCGACCGTTCGATGACGATCACGGACGTCCGCCTGCTCCGGAAGGAAGGCGGGCGCTCGGGCCGGGTCCAGTTCGGCGAACCCCGGCTGGTCCGGCCGTCCGATGCCGACGGGTAGAAGTAGCCCGCCGGGTCACCCCTCCATCGATCCGTCGGGTCGGTGTCGATGAGCCGTGAGACGGTATGGTCTGAAATCCGTGCCGGCGTCTTGACGTGTAGCGATTCCTGCTTCTACCAGGGCCTGCCGGACGACTCGGGTCAGTGGCTCCGGGAGGTCCTGGCCGCTCAAGGCAGTTCGGTCGTCTGCTATGCCGTCGTACCGGATGAGGAGGACCGCATCGTGGCGACGCTCCTCGATTGGGTCGACCGCCAAGGCTGTGACCTCATCCTCACGACGGGCGGGACCGGCCTGGGGCCACGGGACGTGACCCCCGAGGCTACGGCCCGGGTCATCCAGCGGGCGGCCCCGAGCTTGCTCGAGTATGCCCGCGGGCAGACAGGCCAATCCAACCCCTTGGCCTACCTGAGTCGGGGCATCGCCGGCGTGCGGGGCCATTGTCTAATCGTTAACTTCCCGGGGAACGCGAAGGCCGTTCAGGAGTACTGGCACGCCTTGAAGCCCCTGCTGGAGCACGGCCTGGCCCTCCTGAAGGGCCACCGCCTCCATCCGCGGAGTCCGACATGAGTGAGTCGCACCCCGTCCCTTCCGTCGTCCCGCCGGTGGCCCCGGCTGGGGAGCTCGGGACTCGGGGGTTCCGGACCCTGGCCCTCGTGTGGGGCCTTACGGCGGGGACCTTCGTGGCCGAGGTCCTCGGCGGCTGGTGGAGTAACAGCCTGGCCCTGATCGCCGACGCCTTCCACATGTTGACGGACCTGAGCGCCCTCTCCCTGAGTCTGTTTGCCTTCTGGATCGCCCGACGGCCGGCCACGGCCCGACGGACGTTCGGCTACTACCGGGTCGAGATCCTGGTCGCCCTGCTGAATGCCAGTCTCCTGACGGTCACGGCCGGTGGGATTACCTGGAGGGCCTGGGAGCGACTGCACGCCCCGGTGACGATTCGGGCATCCCTGATGTTCGGGGTCGCCACGGCAGGCCTCGTCGTGAACCTCGTGGGGATCGGGCTCCTGCGCCGCTACGCGGCCGAAAACCTCAACCTCCGGACGGCCTTGCTCCACATCGCATCCGATGCCTTAGGTTCCGTGAGCGCCCTCACGGCGTCCCTGGCCATTTGGCTGAAGGGGTGGACCTGGGCCGACGCCGCCGTGAGCCTCGGCCTGAGCGGGCTGATCCTGTATAGCGCCGTGCGGGTCATCCGGGAAGCCGTCCATATCCTGATGGAGGGGACGCCCCGGCATATCGACCTCGAGGAACTCCGCCGGGCCCTCTTAGAGGTCCGGGGCATTCAGGACGTCCATGACTTGCACGTCTGGACCGTCACGTCCGGCGTCGAGGCGATGAGCGGTCACGCCGTCGTCGAGGACCTCCAGCGGACCCACGAGATCCTGACCGAGGCCCGGCGCATCCTACAGACGCGATTCCACATCCAGCACGTCACCCTGCAGATCGAGTGCTGTGACTTTCGGCCCACGGAGCCGGAGATTTAGCAGAGCTGATCGGTGTTCGGTGTTGGGTGCTGGGTGTTGGTCCTGAGAGGCCACAGACCTAACGGACTCATCGGAACACCCCATCTCGAGACGAAGCAAACCCGGCTTCCGAACTAGGTCTATGGTCTATAGTCTGTGGTCTTTCTGAGTACCCAGGACCGGATTTCTACAGCTGGAATTGGGCGACCTGGGCGCTCAGGGCGGCGTTCTGCTCTTGGACGTTTCGGACGATATTGCGAAGTTCCTGGACCATCGAGGTATTCATCTCGCTGATCCGCCGGATTTCCTGCATGGCCGTGACAAGCGTCTGCACGCTGGCCTGTTGCGCCTCAAGGGCTTGGGCCACGCTGTCGATCAGACGGGCGATGCGGTCGACGGAAGCCGTCATC
>JAUQPV010000023.1 GCA_030550225.1 Acidobacteriota bacterium
ACTACCTGCCCGACACGGGCCGCATCCTGAAGGCCATCTACGAGACGGTCCACTACTGAGCGGCTATTCGGCCGAATGGCCGGACTGCTGGAGAGGACGTCATGGCGTTCGAGTTTCGACTGCCGGATATCGGCGAAGGTATGGTCGAGGCCGAGGTCGTCAAGTGGTACGTCCAAGAAGGGGATACCATCGAGGAAGACCAGCCGATGGTCGAGCTCATGACGGATAAGGCCAACGTGGTGATCCCCTCCCCCCGGAAGGGCGTCGTCCTGAAGCGCTTCGGTCGAGAGGGCGAGGTCGTCAAGGTCGGGTCCGTCCTCGTCGTGATCGGCGAGCCGGGCGAGGCCCTGGAGACGGCGGCCCGGGTCGAGGCGGCCGTCTCGGCCCCGGCGGCGCCGGCGACGCCCGCACCCGCCCCGGCGCCTGGCGTCGGTGAGGCACCGCCCCCGCCGGGCCGGGTCTTGGCGACGCCCGCCACGCGGCGGCTGGCCCGGGAACTGGGCGTCGACCTTCGGCAGGTTCCCCCGACAGGTCCCCACGGACGTGTGACGAAGGAGGACGTCATCCGCTTCGTCGAGGCCCAACGGGTCCCGACGGTTCCACCGACGCCTGCCCCGACGCCGACGGTCCCCGTCGAAGCGCCCGTCGCCCCGGAAGTCGGCCCGCTGGCTGGCTTGGAGGAACGGGTCCCCTTACGAGGGCTTCGGCGGGTGATCGCTCGACGGATGACCCAGTCCAAGCATACGGCGGCGCACTTCACGTATGTCGAAGAGGTCGACATGACGGAGCTGGTCCGTCTGCGGGAGCAGATGAGGCCCGTCGCCGAGGCCCAGGGTGTGCGGCTGACGTACCTGCCGTTCATCATCAAGGCCGTCCTCATCGGCCTCAAGCGATTCCCCATCATCAATGCCTCCCTGGATGACGAGAAGGAGGAAATCGTCCTGAAGAAGTACTACCACATCGGCATCGCCGTCCAGACCGACCAGGGTCTGACGGTCCCGGTCATCCACGACGCCGACAAACGGTCCCTGCTGGACCTGGCCCGGGAGGTCGAGCGGCTGGCGACGGCCGCCCGGGAAGGTCGGCTGGCCCTTCACGAGGTCCGGGGAAGTACCTTTACGATCACGTCCTTAGGCAAGCTGGGCGGCCTGCTGGCAACGCCTATCATCAACTACCCGGAGGTCGCCATCCTGGGGGTCCACAAGATCGAGCCCCGGCCCGTCGTGCGGGACGGTGAGATCGTCATCCGCCACATGATGAACGTCAGTCTGTCCTTTGACCACCGGGTCGTCGACGGGGCCGTCGGGGCCGAGTTCACGCAGGTCGTGCGGGAACACCTGGAGAATCCCCACCTCCTGTTCTTGCAGATGTGAATGCAAAGGGCAGTCCGGCATTCGGGAGTTCGGCAATTCGGCAGTTCGGCGGAGGGTGAGACGGACGACTGCCCCATCGCCCAATGGCCGGACTGCTGGGCTCCCGAACTCCCGGTCTGCCGAATTCCCAAACATCAGGGGGCGTAATGAACGGGAGCGTCCGGACGGCCGAGGCGATGGTCCAAGTCCTGGACGAAGAGGGTATCGTCGTGGCCCCGGACCTGGAGCCCCACCTGCCGGTGGAGTTTCTCTGGCGGGCCTTTGAGGGCATGCTGACGGTCCGGGTCATCGACGAGCGGATGCTCATGCTTCAACGCCAGGGCCGTATCGCCTTCTATGGGGCGGCGACGGGTCAGGAGGCGGCTATCGTCGGGAGCGGCTTGGCCCTGGAGCCCCAGGACTGGGTCTTCCCGGCCCTTCGAGAAGTCGGTGTCGCCCTCCTCCGGGGCTATTCCCTCCAAGACCTGGCCCATCAGTTGTTCGGGACTCGGGACGACATCTTGAAGGGACGTCAGATGCCCTGTCATTACAGCGACCGCCGGGTCCGTCACGTCTCCTGGTCGAGTTGCGTCGGCAATCAGGTCCCCCAGGCCGTCGGAGTGGCCCTGGCGGCTCGCTATGTGGGGGACCCCGTCGTCGTCATGGCCTACCTGGGGGACGGGGCCACGTCGGAGGGGGACTTCCACGTGGCGATGAACTTCGCCGCCGTCTTCCGGGCGCCCGTCGTGTTCTTCTGCCAGAACAACCACTGGGCCATTTCGGTCCCCGTGACCCGGCAGACGGCCTCAAAGACGATTGCCATCAAGGCCGTCGCTTATGGGATGGAGGGCGTGCGCGTCGACGGCAATGACCTCCTGGCCGTTTATCAGGTCACCCGTCGGGCTGTCGAGAAGGCCCGGACCGGCGGCGGCCCGACCTTCATCGAAGCCTTTACGTACCGAATGGGTGCCCACTCGACGTCGGACGACCCGAGCCGCTACCGGGACCCAGAGGAGGTCGAGCGCTGGCGTTCGCGGGACCCCATCGAGCGGTTTCGTCGTTACCTGATCTGGAAGGGCCTGTGGGATGCCGACCGGGAACAAGCCCTGGTCCAGCGTATCCGGGACGACCTGATGGCCGCCATCCAGAAGGCTGAATCGACACCGCCCCCGCCGGTCGAGAGCCTCTTCGAAGACGTGTACGCCACGCCGCCCCGGCACCTGCGGGAACAGCAAATGGCATTCGAAGCCTACCTGCGGGAGAAAGCCCGGTGGCTGGACCCGTAAACGACTCATGAACACAAACGTCCCCGTCTGCGGGGGTCGGGTATTCAGGGGTCGGGGGGCAGGATCCGCTTTTCCCAGACCTTAGACCCCTGACGACCCAGCGCCGAACACCGATTCAGGGGGGATAAGGGGCTGTGGAAGGACCTGTCACGACGGCGGCCGTTCCCGAGTTTGAGCGACCGATCGCCGAGCTATTGAAAGAAATCGACGCCCTCCAAGCGCTGGAGCCTTCCGACCCTAAGGTCCAGCGGAAGCTCGAGCGCCTCCGAAAAAAGTTAGACACCTACCGGCGTCAGATTTATAGCCGGCTGACGCCCTGGGAAATCGTCCAAGTCGCCCGCCATCCCCAGCGACCCTATACCCTGGATTACATTCGCCTGATCTTTGACGACTTCATCGAGCTCCATGGGGACCGAAGGTACGGGGACGACCCGGCCATCGTCGCCGGCCTGGCCTTCCTGGGTGACCAGCCGATGGCCGTCGTCGGTCATCAGAAGGGTCGAGACATGCAGGAAAAGCTCCGGCGCAATTTCGGGATGCCTCACCCGGAGGGCTACCGGAAGGCGCTCCGGGTCATGAAGCTGGCCGAGAAATTCAGCCGCCCGGTCGTCACTTTTGTAGATACGCCGGGGGCTTATCCCGGTATCGGCGCCGAGGCCCGAGGCCAGGCCCAGGCCATCGCCGAAAACCTTCAAGAAATGTCACGCCTGCGGGTCCCCATCCTGGTATTCGTCATTGGGGAAGGCGGAAGCGGTGGGGCTTTGGGCATCGCCGTGGGGGACCGCATTTACATGCTCCAGTATGCGATCTACTCGGTCATCTCCCCCGAGGGCTGTGCGTCCATCCTGTGGCGGGACGCCGCCAAGGCCCGGGAGGCGGCCCAGGCCCTGCGTCTGACGGCTCGGGACCTCCTGGAGCTGGGCGTCATCGACGAGGTCCTCGAAGAACCCCTCGGCGGCGCCCACGCCGACCCCGAGGCGATGGCCCTCCGGATCAAGGACGCCATCCTGCGAGGCCTCCAAGAGCTCTGTGGGATTCCACCGGACGAACTCGTCCGACGCCGCTATGAAAAGTTCCGTCGGATGGGCGTTTTCGACGTCTGGCGCTAAGGCCTGGACTCTGCATAGTGTGTAGCTCGGCCATTCGGCAGTCCGGGAGCTCGGCAGGTCGGCAATAAAGCCATAAGGCCGATGGGCGAATAGGCCCGGAAATAGAGCCGTTCGGTTCGTGAGAATGGTGTCAGGATGGCCTTTCCCACAGCCTGGAGAGCACGATTTTCCCAAGTGACGGAGGGACGAAGTGGCAAGCAAGGGTCTTGGGCCGGTCGGCAGAGGGGCAGATACCACCCCGATGGGTAGGGGGCGGCCCCGGGGCTTTTTGGACCATCTGTCCATCTGCCGAACTCCCGAACTGCCGACTGCCCACCTGCCCTTGCTCTTTCAGCAGGCTGACTGATGTCGCTCGAAAAGCTGTCCCTCGTGTGGCTGGCCTGGGTCGGACTTGGAAGCCTCGCCGCCTGCGGTCCGGTCCTTCAAGAGGTCCCGAATCGTTACCAAAAAGACGGCATCGAGCTTCTCCTGGACGGCTATCCCCTGCGAGGCCTGCCACCCGTCCGGACCCATTTCATCGCGACGGTCCGCCTCCCCCAAGGGGTCTATGAGGCCCATGGGGGATGTTTTGCTGAGTACTGGGACTTTGGGGACGGCGCCGAACTTCGACGCGACCGCCATTGCGTGGAACCCGTCGAGCGAGACCCCCAAGGCCGGGTCGTTTTGGAATTCTTTGCAGAGCATCCCTTCTACCGACCGGGCACCTATGAGGTCTTTTTTGAATTGAAGCCACCGGACCTGACGGGTCCGACTCTGATCCGGGGCCGCATCCGTGTGGCCGTCCTGTCCCAAGGCGGAGGGTAGGGACCGGGGATTGCGAACTGTGGGTTGGCATAGAAGTCGGCCGTGACGGATTTGTTGCCATTCATGGTGACGGTACAGGTAGACGTCGTGCCCGTACAGTCCCCACTCCACGCATTAAAGCCATAACCGGGCGCGGGCGTGGCGGTCAGCGTCACGACCGTGCCGGCCGGGAAAGAGAAGCTTTGCGTGGTACAGGTCGTCCCGCAGTTGATGCCTGCCGGGTTGCTGGTGACCGTCCCCACGCTCGACGCCGGGCCCCCAAAGATGGTCTTCGTCACCGTCAGGGTGAAGGTCGCCTGTTGAACTGTCAGCTGTATCGTGAACGCTCGGGTCAGACCCCCAGCGGTCGTCCCGACGACCTGGAAGGTGTAGGTGCCCGGGGCCATGGTGGAGGAGACCTGGACCGTCAGGGTACTGGTGACCGAGCCGTTGGGCGGCGGCGTGACCGGGTTCGGGTTGAAGGCGCACGAGACCCCCGACGGCGGACCCGAACAGGAGAGATTCACGGCGCTGTTGAAGCCCCCGGCCGACTGGACCGTGCAGGTGGTCGTCCCGGTCCCCCCGGGAGGCACGTTCAGCGACGAGGGACTGCAGGACACGCTAAAGTCGACCGTTGCCCCCCCGACCGTCAACTGGGTCGGGAATCGGTAAGAGCCGGCGATGACCTCAAAGGGATAGGTGCCCGGGCGAACGGCTTGACTGACTCCGAGGGTCAATTGAATGCTGGCCGTCCCCCCGGCCGGCGGCTGAGAATGACCTGGCTCCAGGATGCATCGGACTCCCTCGGGTAGACCCGCACAAGACCAGTCGACGGGTTGACCGAACAGGGACTTTACGGTACACGTGGCCGTCGTCTGTCCGCCGGGTGGGGCCGTCAACGACGCCGGCTCGCAGAAGAGGCCCTCCTCCAGGCGGACCGTATTCGCCTGAATTTGGGACCCCTGGATCGTGCCCTGCACATCAACGCGCTGGCCGGGTCTTAACTGCGGCGCTCCATATGCCATCGGCCGGTACAGCGAAGCTCCGCCAAAGGAAGTGCCGCCCGTGTACTGGACGGTGAGGGTTTGTCCCATCGCCTGAAGGGTAAATCGGGAAGCCGACGTGTCTACGCTCCCGACCACGCCCCGGACGTTGGCTTGGCTGTCGAATTGATGGATCTTCTCTAAAGTAGCCCCGACGGTCCCGACGATGCCCGTCTGGAACCGGACTTCACAGGGGCCTTGGACCTGTATCGTCATCATCGCCGAAGCCGTTCCCGAGGCGTGGTTAAACGTCAGCGTATAGGTCCCGGCCCCAGGCGTCGGGAAGCTAAAACTTCCGTTCCCCTGGATGGCCGTCGTCTGGCCCGTCTGCTGATTCGTGACGGTGCCAGCCAGACTGAGGGCCGTCCCGGCCGTCGACAGCCACTGAACGACTTGGCCGTCCAGACGGTTTTCGCAGACGGATGGCGGGGGAACGGTGACCTCTTCATTTTTCTTGCAACCGACGATGAAAAAGGCCAACAGGAGGATGCCTCCTGCAAGACGCTGTTTCCAAACCACCGGGTACCTCCTCGTCCCCAAAGGCGGTCTCGGGACTCGTACGGGCATAGCGCCTGAGTATCGAGCGTCCGGCATCCGGTGTCGGGCTCCCAAAGGGCCGAATACCCGACATCCAATCGTTGGATTATCGGACCTCGAGGTCGGGCTGTTGTCGGAGGGGTCTTAGGGGGCAATCAGTAGGGGGCTCGGTGGGGATGGAGCGGACCGGCCCATGGGGACGGGGATCCACTGGGCCTGACGGACCCCGATAAGGGCGGCCCGGACGTCCTGCTGAGGAAATACCTTCTGGATATAGGCCCGGTAGACCTGAATTTGGGCCCGATACTGGCGGATCAAGACCGACGGCCGGGATTCCGCATCCGTCTTGTAGTCGCAGACCCACAGCGTCGTCCCTTGGGGTGAAATATCCTCCACGATCACGTCGATTCGGCCTTCCCAGAAATGGCGGCCCCGGGCGTCGGCCGACTGGAGGAAGGGGATTTCCCGGGCCCGGATGCGGGGCTTCATATAACGCCACAGGGGACTTTGCAGAAACATGCGCAAGAGTTGGAAAGACTCGTCCAGGATGGCTGGGACGTCGGTGCCTTGGATGTCTTTTTCCACCAGGGCTCGCTGCAGGAGAAGTGGGGCCTCGTAGGTCAAGAAGGCCTCGACCCAGGCGAGGTCGTCGACCTGAGGGTCCAGAGGGATTCGGGCCAGGGCCTCGTGGACCAGGGTCCCGACCCATCGTCCGTGGGGACTTCCGGCCTCGGGACCCTGGACGGCCGGTGTCCACAAGGCGAAAGATATAAGGCCCCCTTCCTCGACGGGGACCGACGTGACGTCGGGCACGCGGTCCTGATCACTGGGTCGCCGTTGAACGCTCTCGGCCTGGCGGAAACGCTCCCAGCGCCGTCGAAGGTCCGTCCATACTCGGCTATAGGCCTCGATGAGCTCATGCGTCATGACCGATGGCCCATGGCCGTGAGCCGTGAGCCATGCGCCATGAGCCATCGCTTCCAAGTCGGCCTGGCTCCGGATCGGGCGAACGTCGATGAAGTCGCCCGCCCGTAAGAGCTGAGCCAACCGGCACGCCGGTGGGTCCCGACGGCCCCACCGGGGATACATGCAGACCAGGACCAGGCTGTCCCGGGCTCGGGTACAGGCCACGTAAAAGAGGCGTTTCTTCTCGGCCTCCTCCAACTGATTCCGCCGGAGGTGATGCAGGAGAAACGTCACGTTGTAGATCGTCTGCCCGGCGGCGCTCCGCTGGACGGCGATGCCCAGGCGGCCGTCCGGCGTGAGTTCCACCTGACAAGGGGGGGCGGTATCTCGGCCCGACTCCGGCTGGCCCAGGAAGTGGGCATCGGCTACGATGACGAGGTCGAACTCCAGGCCCTTCGCCTTGTGGATCGTCATCCACCGGCAGGCGTTCAGCTCGGGGTCGGCCAGGAGGCTTTCGCTTTCCTCGATGCCGGCCCAGGCCGAGGTCTGCAAACGCTGGACCCACCGGTCGACGGTCGTGTCGCCTTGGTCGAACCATCGGTAGGCCAGCTCGACGAGTTTCCAGAGATTCATGACCTTTTGGGGGCCCATCGGATGGGAGACATACACGGCCGGGACCCGGAACTCTTGAAAGAGGGTCGTCAAAACACGAGCCGGCGGGTCGTCCCGATGGCGATTCCGGTGGTCCTGAAGTCGTCGGATGGCCGCCTCAGCCCGGTCCCATTCGTCGGCCAGCCGGGGAAACAGTCGCAAGAAAGCTTCTCGGGCTTGGGTCCATACGGTCAAGTCCGCCGCTTGTAGGACGGCCGGGGAGCCCGGATGAGTCCGAGGCCCGGGCACAGGCGGCCACAGGACCCACGCGCCGGGATCCATGAGCCATTCCCCGCGTTCCCAGCCGGCTAAATGGAATAGAAAGTCATCGGACACGCCGACGATGGGCGACCGGAGCCAGCCGATGAGGGCTGGCCGGTCGTAGGGATTGACCCACACCCGAAGCATGTTGAGGACGTCCAGGACTTCTGTCTTCTGGAAGAACTGCCGGTCGCCCTCGACGACGAAGGGGATGCCGAGCTCGTGGAATTTCTGAGCCAGCCGGGCCAGCCGGTCGACGTGGGTCATGCTCCGGAATAAGACGGCAACCCGGTCCCACGGGGGCTCCTCTCTAAGGGCGTCGGGCGCAGGGCGCAGGGCTTGGCCCTCGACCCCGAACCCTTGGCTCTTTGCCCTTGGCTCTTTGCCTTCTACCCATCGGACGACTGTGCCAGCGATCGTCTGGGCCCACAGGTCGTCCCGGTCGTCCGAGGCCGTCTCCAGGCAGTACAAGACCGGCCGCCCCGAGTCCGGTCGGTAGGCCGGGGCCGGGTAGATCGGAATGTAAGGTGGCTGAACATAGCGGTCCGGGTGGACGACCATCCGCTTCAAAAAGTCCGTGATGGATTCAGCCGCTGCGTCGGAAGGGTCGGTAGCCGGAAACAGGCTGTACCGGTCCGTCAGGCTCTCGCCCTCGGCCAAGGGATACTTCTGACGGTCCTCCTCAAAGAGCGGGCCGCAGGCCGCATTGACGAAGTCCAGGACGGTCGCCCCGCTCCGGAAGTTCTGTCGCAGGACACAGTTCAGGAAGTCAGGCGACTGCTGGAGGTCCTCGTAAAACCGCTGAAAGGCCGCCAGGTCCGCATCCCGAAAGGCATAAATGGACTGCTTGGGGTCGCCGACGACAAAGATGCAGCCAGGTCGCCACTGGTGCGTCTGGACGTCCTGTCCCAAGAGGCGGAGGATGTCCATCTGGACCGGGTTCGTGTCTTGGAACTCATCGACCAGGATGTGACGGATCTGGGCCTGCAAGCTTTGGCGAACGGTGGGATTCTGGGCCAGCAGACGGTACGTCTGCCACAGGAGGTCGTCATACGTCAGGTAGCCCTCCTGACGGAATCGGCGCTGGAGACGCTCCAGGAAGGGTGCGAAGGCCTCCCCCATCCGTCGAGTCAGGGCCAGGTCGACGGAGAACAGAAGAGCCCGAAAGAAATGCAGGAATCGGGGGACCCGCGCCTCGGGAAGGCGAGACGCACAGGCCTCGGCAGCTTGCTCGAGCCGGGGCCGAATGTCTTTCCACCGGTCGCTCAGGTCCGGCGGCGGATACCGGCGACGGCCAGGCCCGTCGACCAGGGACGTCAGGTGATCGATCAGAAAGGCCCGAAATTGCTGAGACTTCGGAGACCGAGGCCGGTAGGCCTGGACGGCCTCGAGGACGGCCTGGAGAAATCCCCGATCTTGCAGGCGTCGGTGGTAGGCTTCCCAGGCCGCGGCCTCCCACGCCGTCTGGCGGTCGAGGGAGGAACCCATCGTGATGGAACTGACGGCCGCCGAGCGGGCCATCGACGAGAGCGTTTCCAGGTCCAGGTGGTACTTGCGGGCAAACCACCGGACGGCCGCCCGGGCTTGCCGATACGCCGGCTCGGGCCGGGGGTCGTGGCCCAGCAGGTCCAACAGGTAAAAAAGCCATTCTTCGTGAAAGACCTGGTCCCAGAGGTCGTCGCCGATGACCTCAAACTGGGGCGGGATCGAGGCCTCAAAGGCATAAACCCGCAGGAGACCGGCACAGAAGCTGTGGATGGTCGAGATGCGGACCTCGTTAAGGTAGGTCAGGACCGCCCGGAGGACTCGCCGCCACTCGGACTCGGTACAGCGGAGCCGATCGTACAGGTCCCGCCGGACGGCTTCGACGAAGCGGGCGTCGGCCGGCTCGACGGCCGTCCCGGGGTAGAGCCACGCCTGCAGGTAAGTCCGGGCCCGGTCCCGCATTTCAGCCGCCGCCTTCTCGGTAAAGGTCATCGCCACGACCTCTCGAACGGCGGCCTGAGGGCGCCCGTGGGACCGGGCATGGTGGAAAGCCCGCCATACCAGGCAGTAGCACAGACGCGCCGTCAGTAGGCTCGTCTTGCCCGTCCCGGCTCCGGCGATGACGAACACATTACGCTCGACCTGGGTCGCCGCCTGAAGCCGGTCCGACCAGTCATCGCCCCCGACGGTAGGGGCGACCGGCGCCGTGTCATTTGGCATAGGGCGTCCCCTTCCAGAGGCTTAGGATACGATACATCAGTTCCAAGAAGACCGCACGGGTCATCTCGTGACTCATCGTGATGGGTGCCAGGGCAACCCGATAGGGGGCCTCCTGTTCCAGCTCGGGACTCAGGCCTATCGGACCTCCCAGGACGACGCCGACCCGCCAGCCCTGGGTCACCGCCGTCGTCCACCACTGGAGCCACCGTTCTGTCGACCAGGCTTCGCCCGAAGGCGTCAGGACGACCCACGTATCCAAATCCCGGACATGCGCTCGAAGGGCCGCCGCCTCAGCCCGCCGGTGGGCGGCTTGTTGATGGGGGTCTCGGAGGGGACGTTCCGGGACCTCCCGGACCTCGCAAGGGACCCACCGTCGGATCCGTTGAAGGTAGTCGGCTGCCAGGGCTTGAATCGGCCTCGACCGGATCGGTCCGACCCAGACGATGACGAGCCGAGTCACGACGCCACGTCACTCTGTCCCTTTTCCGGGACGGCGGGGTTTAGGAGCCTCCAGGCGTTGAAGGGCCTGCTCCAGATAACGGCGAGCCTCCGCGTGATCGGGGGCCTGACTCAAGACCCACTCCATTTCGTCTCGGCACCGGGCATACAGGCGGTTCATACAGTAGTTCTTCCCTAACTGAAACCGGCGGTCGATTTCTCGTCGTAAGGCTTCCTGTTTTCTCAACTCCTCGGAAGGCGGCGGAGACGGCCGGGCAGGCACCTCAGAAACCGCCGGGCGAGTAGTCGGTCCGGCGGGTGCCGACGAAGGCACGGGCTGAACGTTCCCAGCGTCCTGTCGATGGAAGACCCAGGTCGCGGCGCCCAAGATACCGACCGCCAGGCCACCGATGAGGCCCCATCGCCACAAGGGACTCCAGGCTTGCCAGCGGGTCCATAGGCGCCGCCATGGGTCCATCTCGTCAGCCGGCACGGGGGCGGCCGGTCGATCCAGACGGCCCAGGTCGACGTTCACTGCCGAGGCCAAGACACGCTTGAGGTCCTGGGCCAGGGCCTCGGCCGAGGTGTACCGGTCCCCCGGGGAACGGGCCAGCATACGCATCACGATGGTGTCCAAGATGGGTGGGAGAGCGGCCTCATAGCGGGAAGGCGGCGGTGGGGTCGTGTGCAGGATGGCATAGGCGACGGACTGAAAGGTGTCGCCCTTGAAAGGACGTTCCAACGTCAGAAGTTGATAAAAGACGACGCCCAAGCTGAAGATGTCGCTGGCCGGCTGATAGGGCTTCCCTTCTAAGACCTCGGGGGCGATGTAGTAAGGCGTCCCCACGATCGCTTCGCCGGTCCCGACGGCCTCCGCCCCAGGACTCGCCATCAGGGCGACCCCGAAGTCCATGACCTTCACCCGACCGTCGGCCAAGATCATGACGTTGGCCGGCTTAATGTCCCGATGGAGGACGCCGTTCCGGTGAGCGTAGCCCAGAGCCTCGGCGACCTGCCGGACGACTTCGGTCGCCTCGGGCCACGGAAAGACCATATTCCGACGCAAATATGTCTGCAGGGTCGTGCCCTCCAGGAACTCCATGACGATATACGGGACGCCGTCCCAGTCGCCGACGTCGTGGATCGCTACGATATTGGGGTGGCTTAAACGGCCGGCCGCCCGAGCCTCGACGTAGAAACGGCGTAAGTAGTCCGCATATTCCCGCCGGTCCGCCAGCACGGGGAGACGTAAGACCTTAATGGCGACCGTCCGCTCGATGATGGGGTCGAAGGCCTTGTAAACCATGCCCATCGAACCCGTGCCGACGATGGCCTGGACTTGATACCGGCCGATACGCGACGGCATCTCGCTGGCGCGATGCATCCTACCCCACGGACCCGCCTCGGGTGTCGGTCTCCCTACGACCCCCGTTGGCTACCCTCAGTGTGCACAGATTAGCCTTTTCCTGACTCTATCGTCAATAGCTTTTTCCACAGAGTCGTTCGGTTCGTGAGAGTGGCGTCGGGACAGCCTTTTCCAGCGCCTGGGAGGCACGATTTTTCAAGCTTCGTGACGACGATGGGGTCAGTCGACGGTAGACACGAAGCAGACTATCTGCCGAAATGCCCACCCGCCTGACTATTCACCCCCTCCGCCCTGGGCCTCGGCGACGAGTTGAACGTAAAGGTCGTACCATTCGGGTGCCAGGTCCCCCCGCTCGTAGGCTTCTCGGACGCTACAGTGAGGTTCACGCAGGTGTAAGCAATCGTCGTACTGGCACCGGATCGGTCGTCCGGTCAGGGCCCCCCATGGGAAGGCATCCCGCACGACGGCCGGCGTGACCTCCGGGCCGAAAATGCTTCGGGAGAAACCCGGCGTGTCGGCGACCCATCCGCCCTCCGGCAGGGGCAGGAGGGTCGTCCCGGTCGTCGTGTGGCGACCCCGGCGGGTCCGGGGATGGACCTCGCCGGTCCGAAGACGGGCACCGGGAATCAGGGCGTTCAGCAAGGCGGACTTGCCGGTCCCGGACGGCCCGGCCAAGGCGGACACACGGCCTTGAAGCTGTCTTCGGAGGTCTTCCAAGCCGAGCCCCGTACGGACACTGATGCCCAGGAGGGGCCAGCCGGCCTGGTGATACCGTTCTTGCAGGGCCACCCAGCCAGGATGTTCTCCAGGTTTCAGAAGGTCCAACTTGTTGACGACAATCCCCGCCGGGATACCCCGCACATGGGCCGCGATACGAATGCGATGGACGACCCGTTCGTCCAGGGGCGGGGCATCCCAACTGACGACAATGAGGAGAAGGTCCAGGTTGGCCACACCGGGAGGGTCGAGCCAGTTGCGGCGCGGTGCCACCCCCGTGAGGACGTAATCGTCCGCCAGGATGGTTTGGACCTCGACGAGGTCCCCGGCCCACAGGTCTCCGAGGTCCTTCCACAGACGCCTGCGGGCCCAGGCGCGGACCTCTCGCCGGTCTTCCAGGAGGTATACCCGAAACTGAGGTCCCACGCGTCCGATGACGATGCCCCGCACGGTCGGACCCTACCCAATTCGGTGTTGGGTGTTAGGTCCTGGGTGTTGGGTCCAGGGAGACCCCAGACCATAGACCCCACACCGAACGGAGTCATCGGAATACCCCGTCTCGGGACCAGCGAACCCGGCTCCCGAAACAGGTCTATGATCTGGGGTCCGTAGTCTTTCATACCGAACACCCAACACCCAAGACCGAACACCGGCGTCTTGGGCAGATAGGTCATCCCTCACGGCCTCATGAGCATGAGCCATCCGCATGCCTTCATCCCGCATCCTGCCCATACCCAGCATCCAACACCCTGAAGATTCAGGCGGTATATACTATACTGAGTGCCTCAGACGACTTGGGGGAGGGAGCGCAAAATGGCAAAAGATACGTTGACCATCACCGACAATCGAACCGGTCGTACTTACGAGATTCCTATCCAGCATGGGACCATCCGGGCGATGGACCTTCGGCAAATCCGGGTCTCGGATGAGGATTTCGGCCTCATGAGCTACGACCCGGGCTTCATGAACACAGCTTTCTGCAAAAGCCAGATCACCTATATCGACGGCGAGCGTGGGATCCTGCTCTATCGGGGCTACCCCATCGAGCAATTGGCGGAGAAGAGCACCTACTTGGAGACGGCCTATCTCTTAATCTTTGGGGAACTGCCGACCCGTTCCCAGCTGGAGGACTGGGTCTACAACATCACGCACCACACGATCATCCACGAGAACATCAAGAAGTTCATCGACGGCTTTCACTACGACGCCCACCCAATGGGGATCTTAGTCAGTACCGTAGCGGCCCTTTCGACGTTCTACCCCGAGGCGAAAAACATCTTCGACCCGGAGGTCCGTCTCAAACAAATTTGGCGCCTGATCGCCAAGATGCCGACGCTGGCCGCCTTTGCCTACCGGCACAGCATCGGCATGCCGTATGCCTATCCCGACAACGACCTCAGCTACACGGGGAATTTCCTGAACATGATGTTTAAGAAGACCGAGCTGAAGTACAAGGTCAACCCCGTCCTGGAGCGGGCGCTGGACGTCCTGTTCATCCTCCACGCCGACCATGAGCAGAACTGTTCGACGACGGCCATGCGGGTCGTCGGGAGCTCCCACGCGGACCCCTACGTCGCCACGGCGGCCGCCGCGGCGGCCCTGTACGGCCCGCTTCATGGAGGGGCCAACGAGGCCGTCTTGCGGATGCTGATGGAGATCGGGTCTAAGGATAGGATCCCGGCTTACATCGAACGGGTCAAGCGGGGCGAGACCCGGCTGATGGGATTCGGCCATCGGGTGTATAAGAGTTACGACCCCCGGGCCCGCATCATCAAGCAGATCGCGAACGAAGTCTTTGAGGTCACGGGTCGGAACCCCCTCATCGACATCGCCTTAGAGCTCGAGCGGATCGCCTTGGAAGACGACTACTTTGTCCAGCGGCGGCTGTACCCGAACGTGGACTTCTACTCGGGCATCATCTATCAGGCGATGGGCTTCCCCGTCGAGATGTTCCCCGTCCTATTCGCCATCGCCCGGACAGCCGGGTGGCTCGCTCAATGGCAAGAACTCATCTTAGATACTGAACAGCGGATCGCCCGACCGCGTCAGATTTATATGGGCCCCGGCCGTCGGGACTATGTGCCCTTAGAGGCCCGGGGATAAGGGTGGATAGGCGGGCAGGTCGGCAGATGGTCCATTTGGCGGTTCGGCCAGCGGACAGATAGGGGCAACCCCAAGGGGGTGGTCGGAAAGGATTATAGGCGTCATGGGCCGAGTACTGCCGGTGACAGCGACTGCGTAGATCGTAGATGGGGATCGTGCCTGGACTATGGGTCTCCGTGGAGGGGGTGGTCTATGTTCAGATTCTCGACCCAGCCTCCCACAGGCCCGAGGCCTGCCTCACCTGTCCATCTTCTTATCGGCTTATCTGCCGACCTGCCCATCTGCCGAACTGCCGACTTGCCTATCGCCTACATAGGGGGAAATAACCATGCGTCTGCGAGCGCGCGAAATCGTCATCGGTGGCTTGAGTCTTGGGATTTTGCTCATTGGCTACCTGGTCTTCTCCGGGATGCGGGGACAACAGCAGTACTACCTGCATCTGGACGAACTCGACCGGATGGCCGCTGAGATCGACGGCAAGGGCGTTCGGATCAATGGCCGGGTCGAGCCCGGCTCCATCCGCAAGGCCCCCCAGCGGCTGGTGTATGATTTTGCCATCACGGACGGCCAGCGGCGGGTGACGGTCCATTACGAGGGCGTGGTATCCGACATGTTCAAGGACGGGATCGAGGTCGTCGTCGAGGGCCGGTACGACGCCCGCCGGAATCACATCGAGGCGACCCGCCTATTGACGAAATGCCCGTCCAAGTATCAGGCCGACACGGCCCGGCCGTGAAAGGGACTCCAGACTACAGACCATAGACCGTAGACTTTTAGGGAGGAGGGGGCCTCCTCGTCTCAACACACATGCATGGTCTGCAGTCTGAGGAAAGTCAAGGAGACCGGAAGCAGGAGTCGATCATGAGTTTTCCCTGGATCCATTACGACCCGACCCAACACCCGGTGGCGTTTGTCGGGACGGTCCTCCTCGCCTGGGCCTGGCTGATGGCTCTCTATGCGATGGTAGCCGGCGTTTGGGGGGGCCTCCGTCGTCGGGAGCCTTGGGTCCGCTCGGGCGAGCATGCCCTGTGGGCGACCACCTTGGTCCTGTCGATGGTCGTCTTCCTCCTATGGCAGGCATTGTATACGAACAACTTCGACCTGGCCTATATCGTTCAGCATTCGTCCAGCAAGATTCCCCGCCTGTACGCCCTGGCGGCCCTCTGGGGGGGTCAAGAGGGGTCTCTCCTGTTCTGGGTCTGGATTTTGAGCCTCTACACGGCCCTGGTCCTCCTTCAGAACCGTCACCGACGACGCCCGTGGCTCCCTTACGTGAGCGCGACGCTGGCCCTGGTCCAGCTCTTTTTCCTGACGACGATCTTGTTTGCGGCGAACCCCTTCACACCCGTCCCTGAAGCCGTCGGCGAGGGTCGGGGCTTGAATCCTATCCTCCAGCGACCGTTAATGGCCATCCATCCGCCGAACTTGTACCTCGGTTACGTCGGTTTCACGGTCCCCTTCGCCTTTGCCGTCGCCGCTCTCGTCACGGGCCAGATGAACCTGGAGTGGCTGGTCGCCATCCGTCGGTGGGCGCTCGTGCCCTGGTTCTTCTTGACGGCCGGGATTCTCATCGGGAGTCGGTGGGCTTACCAGGAACTCGGGTGGGGGGGGTACTGGGCGTGGGACCCCGTCGAGAACGCCTCCCTGATGCCTTGGCTCCTCTCGACGGCCTATTTGCATTCCATCATGGTCCAGGAAAAGAAGAACATGCTCCGGGCCTGGAACATTACGTTGATCATGGCGACGTTCCTGCTGTCGGTCCTGGGGACGTTCATCACCCGGAGCGGGATCCTCTCGTCGGTCCATGCCTTCGCCGTCTCGCCGATCGGGGACTACTTCATCGTCTTCTTGAGCTTCATCCTCTTCTATGGCTTGGCCCTCCTGTATATCCGATGGCCGGTCATCCGGAGCGCCCAGCGGATCGAGGCCGTCCTGTCGAAGGAGAGCAGTTTTCTATTCAACAACCTGCTCCTGACGGGCATCTGCTTTGCGGTCCTGTGGGGGACGCTCTTCCCCCTCGTGTCGGACCTGGTGAAGGGGCATCGGATCACCGTGGCGGCGCCCTTCTTCAATCAGGTCACGGCGCCCCTGGGCTTAGCCCTCTTAATCCTCACGGGGATTTGCCCTCTGATTGCCTGGCGGCGGGCGACGTGGACGAACTTTGAGCGGAACCTCCTCCTGCCGTCGGTCTTCACGTTGGTCGTGACCTCGGTCCTGTTCGCCCTCGGCGTGCGGGAGGCCCTTCCCCTGGCCTTCACGGGGGCCGGCGTCCTGGTCTTGGCCACGACGGCCCTCGAGTTTTACCGGGGCGTCCGGGCCCGGCGGCGGATGTACGGCGAGCCCGTCTGGACGGCCTTCGGGAAACTTCTCATCAAGCACCCGCGCCGTTACGGCGGCTACGTCGTCCACTTCGGCGTCGTCCTGCTGTTCTTCGGCATCGTCGGCTCGGCCTTCTATCAGGTCAAGCGGGAGGTGTTCCTCCGGCCCGGCGACACGGCCCATCTGCAGGGCTACACGCTGAAGTACGAGAGCCTCAGCCTGCGGCGCTTTCCCCACAAAGACCTCGTCACGGCCTCCATCGTCCTGCAACGGGGTGACCGGGTCGTGACCCGCTTGGCCCCCGGCCGGGAATTCCATCCCAACGCCGACCAGCCCGTCACGAACGTGGCCATCTACTCGACGTGGCGGGGTGACGTTTACCTCGTCCTGGGGGCGTGGGATGAAAACCAGGGCGTGACCTTGGAAATGTACTACAATCCCCTAATCTTCTGGTTCTGGGTCGGGGGCTGGCTGATGCTGATCGGGGGCGTCATCGTCATGAATCCCCGGTGGGAGCCGGCGTACATGCTGGCCCCGCAGGCGGCCGTCGCCCGGCCCTGAGGCAGACCCGCCAGCCGACTCCGGAGGTCTTCACCCCGATGGGAAAGTCCGTTCCGTCAACGGTCGTCTCACGTCCGCTCTCGACGGTCTACCGGTGGCTCCGTCTGCAATCCCGGAGTCTCCAGTGGACGGCCCTGGGGATTACCTTGATGACGGGCCTCAGCCGTCTGACAGGCTTCATCCGGGAGCAGTTGAAGGCCCGCTACCTGGGAACGACCCACGAGGCCGACGCCTTCGACATCGCCTTCATCATTCCCAACATGCTCCGACGGCTCCTCGGGGAGGGTGCCCTGACGGCCTCCTTCATCCCCGTCTATACCCGCTGGCGGGTCGAGCACCCGGAGGAGGACCGCTGGCACCTCGTCCGGATATGCATGAACGACCTGCTGGTCGTGCTCCTTTTGGTCGTCGCCCTCGGAGAGCTCCTTTCACCGGCACTGGTCCACCTGATCGCTCCGGGTTTTCGGGCCCTTCCATGGAAGCACGAGTGGACGGTCGAGCTAAATCGCCTGATGTTCCCCTTCATCCTGTTCATCTCGATGGCGGCCCTGACGACGGCCGTCCTGAATGCGCACCGGCGCTTTGTATGGCCGGCCGCCGCCCCGGTCCTGTTCAACGTCGCCATGATCGGCATCGTCCTGGCCTGGGCCCACCGGGTTCGGTATCCGTCGCTGGTCTTCGCCGTCGGCATCGTGACGGGCGGATTCCTCCAGTGG